>JBFFKS010000035.1:0-9034 GCA_041555275.1 Xianfuyuplasma sp.
CTTCTGTAGTAGCTTCAGTCATTTCAAACTCTAAAGTATATGTAGCCATTTCAGTTGTTACATTAAATGTAGTTTTTGGAGCATAATCAGTAAACCAAGGATCATTATCCAAAGCATCACCGAATGCTACAATAACATCTTTTGCTGCATCAGCTTTTGCATCAAACGAGATTCTATAGAATTTACCCATTTCAACTGCAAAGTTTTCTTGGAATACTTGAGTAGCATATGAAACAGGAACTCCTTCATAAATTACATCTACTGTTAATTCCATGTTGTCTATCATTACTACTGAACTTGTATATCCTGACCATTGATCTCCATACCATGCAGACCAATACATAGGTTTATTTGGATCAGGTAGTTTATCTTCAAACTCAACTGTATATGCATTACCAAACATCAAAGTGTCAGGTGCAAAGTTTAAAGTAACGCTAGTAGTATCTAATTTTTCTAACATTGAACCAATTGTTACTACTTCTGTGTAATCCATAGCTGCATCAATATATAACATTTGAGATGAAGCATCACCTAAGTTCATAGTATAATCACCAGCAACATTGATTTTTGCATCAGCCCATGACCAACCGTTTGCATCTGCATCATTCAAAATTACGAATGGTGTATCCACTCTAGTTGATTTAAATTCAAAGATTACATGTCCATAACTATCAGTACCAATTGCAGGTATTGCAGCTCCAGGATTCCAACCTTGGAAATCTCCAGCGATTGCTAATTGTGCAAAAGGAACATCCGTTTTAACATAAATGATAAAGTGATTAAAAGTAATTGTTTCAATAGTTAAACCAGAAGTAAATGCATCAAACATCAAATCTGTACCAGTTACTAAGTATGCTTTAGCGGCATCTGTAGCACCATCACCGAAGTTGAATGCTAAGTTGTTTGGTGTAACTTCTTGATCTCCCCAGTTAAATCCAGAGTCATCATTATCGAATAATACTTTATATTCACCAGCAGCATCAGTTGTACAATATTCAAATACAACTAATCCATCAGCAGTTTCACCGATAGCAGGAATTGCACCAGTATCACTCCAACCCTGTAAACTACCAACTAATCCGAGTTTTGTATGATCTAAATCAGTATGAACGAATAAAGTTAACATATTTTCAGGACTTACACATGTAGTTGTTGATGTATAAGTATAATCTACAACATCAGCTTCTTCTGCAACTATTCCAGCAGGAATTACCATAACAGTGTCAGCTGTAGGATCTACAACAACAGTTTTAACTAAAGCATCACCAAAGTCTACATTGTAGTTTGCATCAACATTTAGTTTTGAATCGTCCCATGTCCATCCGTTACCATCTGCATCATTTAATACAACAAAGTCTACAACTGTATTAGCAGATTTTAATTCGAACATAGCGTATCCAGATTCAACATCAATACCCAGAGATACAACTCCATTTGCAGGGTCCCATCCTTGGAAATCTCCAGCAATCGCTAATTGTGCGAAAGGAACATCAGTATCAACATAAACGATTAAATGTTTCTCAGTTTCAGATAACACTAATCCTGAACTAAATGAACCAACTTGAATATCAGATACTTTAATATAATAGATACCCATCATACCATCAGATAAATCAAACGCTTGATTTGCAGGAGTAATTTCAGGATCTACTTGTCCATCCCATGTGAATCCATCACCATCAGGATCGTATTTTACTTTAAATTCTCCCATTGCTGAACTTGAACATACTTCAAATACAGCGTTTCCATTTACATCATCTTTAGTTGACATGATAAGAGCATCAATATTCCACCCTTGTAATGAACCAACAAGACCTAATTTTGAATGATCTAATGTTGTATCAACATATAAGATTAATTTGTATTCTCCAACAGTACAAGTAACATCACTTGTAAATGCTCCTAAGTCTCCAGTAGTTGAAGCATCAACACTTAAGATAGGTACAACATTACCATCCATATCTTTGACAGTAAATCTACCAACTTCATAAGCACCTGGGTTTTTAGGCATTAATAATTCAACATTAATTGTTGTAGGACTAGTAACTTCAGTTCCTTCTAAGAAACGATTTCCTGCATTCATTTCATATTTCGCAGCGATATCTGCATTGTATGCAGCATAATCAGTTTCTAATTCACAACTTTCAGCTTTATAGTAGTACACCATTGCTCCACTACCTCTTACAGCAGTGTTGTCAATCATAATATCAGTACCACATTGTTTTGCCCAGTCTTCAGTTCTTACAATAAATCCAGAGTCTTGATCTGCATCAGCTGCAACTTCGAAAACTCCCAATTTTGCAGGTACAACATAATCTCCAGCCATTAATTCCATATCTAATGCGAAGTCAGTTCCATCTACAGAACCGTTTGTACCATTATTCCATGTCCACATATTCCAAGCATCGTATGCAGCTTCATCAGCAGCAATCTTAGGATCTACATAAACAAAGAAAAGTAATCCAAAACCGTCAGTAGGTACATAAAAATCTAATGCACCTTCAACGAAATATAAATGTAACTCAGTTGCACTACCATCTTTTAAACTAGTAACGTCAGCAAACACTTTACCATCAGCGCTAGCAGCACCTAGATAATTTGCAGCATCATCTACAGTTACATCTCTTGTAGGTTTAAACTCAATAGAGTCACTTACCGCATTGATTTCAGCAGCAGTGTAGACTTTCTCAACTACTCCACCAAATGAATCAGTGCTTGAAACAACATCAGCCCAGTTGTTCCAGTTTACTCCATCCCATATTCCGGTACCACTATTTGTATAGTCACCATCATATTGATGAATGTGTAGGTAAATCGTTACATCTTCGGTAGCTTCCGCCTTAACTTCTTGGCTGCTTAAGCCAAAGAATGTAACTACTAATGTGAAAATAAGTAAAAAACTTAAAATCTTTTTCATTCTTTTCTCTCCATTTCTTGTCTTATTTGAAAAACGCTTACATAATTCTTCTACTTAATTTTACACTTTATACATAGTATAGTCAACGGATGTGTTTAAATATGATAGCGGTTCCACATAAGCAATGAAGCCATATACAAACACTTTAATGTGAAGTAGTATGAAAAAACAGGGTATTAAAAACGTGTGTTAACGGCCTAACTAAATTATTAAGTGAAAATGCTTTCATTTAAATTACTTGTGTATCAGCTTTATTCTCTGCGAGAATAAAAAAAGTGAGATGAATTCTCACTTTTAAAATATTTTTCTTCTATTTATAAATATTATACCTAGCCCACCGATGACACCAATTAAGTAGACGACTAGTGAATTACGATTTCCAATTCCAGAAAAACATCCTGTATCAGGGGTTTTGTCGGGAATCTCGCAACTTGGATCTTCTGGATTTACTTCACAATCCACTTCACAGGTTGGATCTTCTGGATTCACTTCACAGTCAACAACACAATTTGGATCTTCTGGAGTTACTTCACAATCTACGACGCAATCTTCATGTTCAGGCGTTACATCGCAATCTACCTGACATTTATCTTGATTCGGATCTTCTTCACAGGTCTTTGATGCATTTGGATTTTCAAGAACTGTAAGTGTGAATGGATCACTAATACCACCGTTGGAATCTTTGATACGAAGTTCGTAATTTCCTAGTGCTAATCCTGATATAGAAATTTCATAAGCTGGAACATCAACCCCAACCCAATCACCTTCATCAATAGAGTATTCTGTGATTAATGCATTAGATTTTAATTTAAAAGTTCCGCCTTCAAGGACTACACCTAATGAATTTGTAATTTCTGGTTTATGAGCTGGTGAAGGGATTACATCTACTTGCTCTCCTCTTATAAAGATTAGTGTCTCTGCTTCTTCTATTGGATATCTTTCTGCATAAGTAGCGATTCCATCCAGTGAAACATTTGAACGATCTGATAATAATTTCCATGCCCCACTTGGTAATACGATGTCATTGGCTTGTTTACCTGCATTATGATAGACAAGAATATCTTCATCATTTTTCGTTAAGTTGTATCCAATCAAGCCATATCCATCTGGGTATAAGAATGTAAGATTACTATCAATATCTGCTTTATCAACCATTTTGAATGAGTCGAATGCTTTTCTGATTTCGATGATTCCTTTATAGTATTCAAATGAATCAACATTGTTTGCTTTACGCACCCAGTTTAATTGGTTTACTGCATCGCTCGCATCATAACTATTATGATCTCCACCTTTTGTACGCAAGAAATCAACTCCAGCATGTAAGAAAGGTACTCCCTGACTTAGTAAAACGATTGAGTTTGCAAGTCTGGCTTCATAATCAATTTCTTCGGTATATCCACTTGCGCTATGAACCGATTTAAGTTTATCATATAGTGTTTTATTATCATGCGCTGTTACATAGTTGATTGATTGCGTTGAAGTGTTACCCCAACCCCAATCAATACTTCCTTTGATTCCTTTCATAATGTCAAAGATTCCATCTCCATTTGTAATATATCCTGAATCTGTACCATCTGGAGATCCTTTTAATGCATTTCTAAAATTATCATTAAATGCACTAATTAAAGGCATATTTTTAATATTGTTTTTACCTGCTTGTTGATTGTAATCAAGAGCGATTGTTCCGCCACCCCAAGGTTCACCATAGACAAAAATATCAGGATCTACGGCTTCTAGTTCAGTAGCTAACTGATTCATAACTGTAACATCATGTACAGCCATTAAATCAAATCGGAATCCATCAATATGGTATTCCTCTGCCCAATATACAATTGAATCTCGGATAAATTTGTTTACCATAAAACGTTCACTTGCAGTTTCATTTCCAACACCGGTACCATTACTATACGAACCATCACTATTTAGACGATAGAAATAATCAGGGACAATCCTATTAAAACTATAGTAACTACCTGGTCCTGTATGGTTATATACAACATCATTAATTACATTTAATCCATTATTATGTAACGCCATAACCATTTGTTTATATTCGTTTACTCTAACAAATCCATCGTATGGATCTGTTGAATATCCACCTTCTGGACTATTATAGTTTTGTGGATTATATCCCCAGTTAAATTGAAAGTCTCTTTCATCGTTCCAATCTTGATCATATGTTGGTAATAAATGGATATGTGTAACCCCCAGTTCAACCAAATGATCTAGTCCTGTTGATACTGTAACGCCTGTAAGATCATTTGTGTAACTAGTTCCACTTTCTGTAAATCCCATATATAAACCGCTATATAATGGATTTCCTCCCCAAGATGATTGGCTTGTTAAATCACGGACATGAAGTTCATAAATTATAGCTTCATTCGCATTTGTATAACCATCAATACCTTTGTCAGTGTCCCATCCATCAGGATTTGTACTGTCAAGATCAATAACCATACTACGTTGGCCGTTTAACCCAAATGTAACGCCATATGGATCTTGAATATCTTCTACTTTTACACCATCATTTACAACGTTGAATGTGTAATAAACACCATTTAAATCTTCAGAAATTGTGATATTCCACATTCCTTTTTCACCATAACTAAGACTATGCGTTTCATATGGTAGGTCTTCTCCATCAGATCTTGCACCTGTATCATGTCCTTTGTGATAAAGATTCACTTCTACTGCACTAGAGATTGGTGCCCATACTCTAAAGGTTGTTTCTGTATTTGAATATTCAACACCAAGAGGTCCTGTATAATGATACGCGCTAGCAAAAGCGGTTGAATCAAAATCAACATCTAAAATAATAATACTTTGTTTTATTACACCACCCATATCAATTTCAATGGTATATGTATTGCTTAAATCAACCGCTTCACCTAGTGTTAATTGTCCGCTTGTTCCACTTGTAAAACCACTAAAAGCAACAGATTCACCATTTTTCTTCACAGTGATATCGCTTGCGATTACACTATCAGTAACCATGAAATTAAGTTTATAGTTCATGTCAAAGTATGCACTTAATATTCCACTTTCAAAAACTTGTGCACATTCTTTTGGATCTAGTGTACTTGTCCGATCACAACTCGCAGTATCCGCACCTACATAAGAGATAAACTCTTCTCCTTGTAATAAGTAAACATGGACTTCACCACTTAGATTTGGATTCGATAGATCAATAAAGCGATCTTTATCAATATCTTTCACCCAAGCACCGCCAATTTCCTTTTTAACGATGATTCCTATTTTTGTGGAACCTTCTAGGTTGGTACCAGCCAAATTGATTGTGGCTACCTTCCCATAGCTATCAGATGCACCAAAGTTATAGTTCGCACCGTCTCCACTCGTTGGTTCAAAAGGCCATAACCACATATCGTATTGATCAATCTCATTATCATATCTGTGATAGTGTACAACTAAAGTAGTTGCTGTATCAGCAAATACATTCATAAAGTTTACACTAAAGAATACAATCAAAGTAATTACTGTACTTAATAAAATTTTTCTAAGTTTCATAAATATCGCTCCTTAAAACTGTCTAGTATAATTTTAATATATAATCAACACTTTTTCCATTCATATCAAAACACTTTAAATAAGAAAAACGACCATATCTACTTTTATTGCTTAGATAAGCCGTTTTTTATTTATAGAAACCCTTTACATTTTTTAGTATATTCGATCAAATATGATATCAGCAGACTTCACATTATCCTTTGGTATTTCAATTAAGTAGATTTCCCATGAACTGCACTTACATTTACTAATTGGTTTACGTTTTGAGTAGTTGATAACTTCACTTCCGTCAAGTCCGAAAAAGCCATCATAGAACTTCTTAATTGTGTTATCTCCACTTCCTTCATGTATGTATACGATAAGACTTGTTTTGTCAAAATCATTTTCATTATAGTTTAGAACAGTTGTTATATTACAATCTTCTATAAAACCTTCTAGGATTTCTTCTGTGGAAATTACAGAACCATGGTAGCTATCACAAATTATATTACTCTCTTCTAATGTCGATTCTGAAAACATGTCAATTGTACTATATTCTAGTCTTTCTCCTTGATAAGTTCCCACACCAACAATGATTAATAACATTACTACAAAGCCAATCGAACCTATTGTTATTACTTTATTCATTCGTTTATTCTCCTTTATAGTAGAAATAGAAAACCAAGCCCCATTCCTAAAAATGTACCGATTGCATATCCAATACTACCTGTGATTAATCCAGGGACCGTCAAATCGTCATTTTTTATTTGTTTTGTAATTGCCGGAACGAATGCTGGTCCATATAAACCGGCAGTTAATGTTGTCATTGTACAGTCCACATCAATATCCATGAATTTACTTATAATCGTGTGAACAATTAATACACCTACAGTAATGGAACCATACAAAATTAATATGTCAACAAACAATCCTTGCATTCTTGAAAAATCTAAACTGGATGCAAGTGCGAAACTAAATACAAGTATAAAATATTGGCCTGCAATGTTCATTCCCTCTGTTTCTCGTATTTTTTTATTAAAGCTAAATGCAATTCCTAATACAGTAACAGTAATCATCATCGTAGGTACAAGTAAATCTATCATCGTACCCTCAACGCTACCAAGGATAAGAAATAATAGAAACCCGAATCCTGCGCCAATTACAGCGATTCCAAATGCTAATAAAAATCGATTGAATATTTTTTTTGTAACTTTGAATTGCTGAACGTCTAATTCATCTGTGTTCTTAATATTTGATGTTTGTGTTAAGTATATATCATGATCACTTTTTCGTAAAAACTTAGATAAAAGTGGTTTACACAAAAATAGTAAAAACATATAGAATACAGCACCGATAATCATATCACTTAAATTTGCTATTCCAATAATGGTGCCTTCAAGTCCGAATACATTACCCAAAGCATTTAGGTTTGGAGTACCACCTGTATATAGTCCAATTGCCATTCCTGATAATTCAGCACCATGCGCAATGGTTCTCCCATAAATATAAAAGGCTATTGCACTAACAACCACAGCTGAAATAATCAGCGATAAGAATGACTTTAGTACAGTCTTTGATAACTTTTTTGCTTCATTGAGATTCGCACTGAACAACAATAAAGGTATCGCAATACTAATTGCTAAGTGACTACCAATTTCACCAACATCTGTATTTAGTTCAAAATTGATACCTACTTTGTTGATTAAAAAAATTAGTAACGCTACAATAATTCCAAATAAATAGGCACTACCGATTGTTCCCAACCATTTTGTAATAATAAAATTATGATACTTGATTATAAATATTGGTACTACGAATATGGCAATTAGCTGTATTACTGCAACCATTATTTAACATCCTTTCCATAAATACGGTAAACTTTAATAATATCTCCCCCAAATTTTTTGAAGATATTGATTGGACGTGGATTATCTTCCATCATAGTACCTGCTTCAAATTCTTGGATTCCAAACTCAGTAAATTCATCGTACAATTCTTTGAACATATATCCAATTAACCCTGATGCTTGATATTCTGGAACGACATATTGCATTTGACCTCTTGCTTTGGTAATTTTTCGTTTTAAATATAGCATTCTCAGAGGTCTTAATCTGCCTTTTGTTCTTTTCAGAACCTGATTAAAGTCGGGGATGACAAGGCAAAAACCGATTGGTCTGTTTGTGATGTTTTCTCGTGCTATTTTTATGAACCTAGGATTAATAAATGGTTTTAATTGTCTTGCAGCACTTTCGATCATTTCGAATCCAGGAGCATCTTGGTATATTAATTCATTTGTAGCCTGTTTAATTATTTCATGTACATCCTTTAAATCTCTATCAAGATGTTTCCAATCTAGAGAATCAATTCTAACATCATGATTTCTTAAAAAGAATTTTGTGAGTGTTACTAACTTCTTCTTCGATTTTTCACTATGTTTCGCATCAAGAAGTACTGTATCTATCGCTTTATAGCAACCATATTCTTCTAATAATTTACCATAATACTCGAAATTATAAGACGTAAAAATAATCGGATCACTCTCGAATCCCTTTATCAAAATCCCTCTTCTAGTGTCAGGATCATATGGGATAAATGTTCCTTCAAAGTAAGTAA
>JBFFKS010000036.1:0-8982 GCA_041555275.1 Xianfuyuplasma sp.
AACTATATACCTCTATTGAATCTATTAAGGTTATCAACCAATATCTCGTTATTAATGCGATTTAATCACTATTATATCATAAATTTTGAATGATTCCTTCTATAGAATCATAAAATTGTCATTAATCATCACCTAACTTTCTACCAGTGATATTAAGGAAGACATCGTCCATATTCCCTCTTAAAATTTCAAATTCACTAATATGCTCATTATATTTTTCAACCAAAGGAATTCCTTTAAAACAATTATCAAGTATGATATTGATGGTATCATTTACCAAGTAATATTCTACTTTATCTTTCTTTAGTTCTTTTTCAAGTGTAGGTTTCGCAATTATCTTTACTCGATCATTACTGTACTTTACTCGCAATTCCTCACTACTTCCCTCAGCAATTATTTTACCATTATCAATGATAACAACTTTATTTGCATCAACAACTTCTTCCATATAATGTGTTGTTAAAAAAATTGTTATTTCTTTTTCACTTCTTAATTTTTCAATAAGTGTCCAGATATCTTTTCTACTTTTTGGGTCTAATCCAGTAGTTGGTTCATCCAATATTAATATTTCTGGCCAGTTAATGAGGGCTCTTACGATATCAGCTTTTCTTCTCTGTCCACCGCTCAAATTACCATATCGCTGATGATAGAAAGGAAGAAATTGAAGATATTCATTAATTTCCTCAATTCTCTTATTAAAATCCTCGTTTGAAATATTATAGAATGATGCCCGTAATTTTAGGTTTTCCTTAACCGTCAATAAGTTATCTAACATTGAATTTTGAAAAACAACTCCAATTTTATTTCTTATTTCATTATCTTCTTCACCAATTTCATGTCCAAGTACCTTTACAGATCCACTATTTCTACTCAACAAAGTAGAAATTATATTGATCGTTGTACTTTTCCCAGCACCATTAGGTCCTAAAAATGCAAAAAACGAATCTTTCTCTACAGTAAAACTAATGTTGTCAACGGCCAATAAATCATCGTAATACTTTATCAAATTAGTAACTTCAATTGCTTTCATCCTAATCCTCCTTAAAAGGTTTTCTACTACTATTTTACTAAATATTGTTTTAAATTAAAACCATTGATTTGAAAATCAATGGTTTTGTTTAATCAATCTTTCGTTTTTTTAACGTACTTCCCCTCTTTATCATATTCCTAATATAATCTGGAGCAAACGGCACTTTACAAGATGTTTCTCCCATAAATACTTCAACTTTACCAATTTCATTAGCGACATCAATAGATAAATCCGTAAATTCTTCGATATATCCTCCTGCTGAGATGATAAATGAGTTCATTGAATATCGAACACGGTTCGCTTCTTTGTGAATCACTTCTTTGGCGTGGAGTAATCGGTTTCTAACTAATACAGTATCGATATCACTATTATCATAATTACTTAAAATATATGAAAGTACACTATAAGCTGCTTGACGGTATCTATGATTTTCATGATCGATCCACTTGTATATAGCTTTCCATGAAATATTTTTATTTCGTGCAGTTAGTGATGCTACAACATTATCAATGATTACATAGTATTCAGAGCTATTTAGGAGTTCTTCTAAATCTTCGATAGTAAGTGTATATGGATCTACCATCCATTTTGACATATACATTGCATCAAAATTATTAGAAAAAAGTAATTGTCTTCCCAAATCATGATCACTCTTTAAGGGTTTAACAACTTTTTTTAAGTTAGCGACACTTACGCCAAACATATCAATATCATTTCCGTGTCTTTTATATATCTTGCGATTCTGTTCTGTCCCTAAATCTATTAGTGTCTTCATTACTTGATTATAATCCATATTATCACCTATCTATATTTTATAATAGCACTGTAGCAAAGAAAAACGAAACACATTGTGTTTCGTTAAACAATTGGTGAGAAAAGGGCGATTATTCCTTCAAATATACGATAAACAAGACCACGCTTTTTCCATTTCTCTAGTGATACGATGGTACTTTTAGAGCGATCATTGTTGAAGTCATCAACAAGTTCTTCTACTCCTTGTTTGTAAAGTAACGTTGTTACTTCAAAATTAATTCGAGCGGATCTATTATCTAGATTGTATGTTCCACAAGAAGCTAGCATATCATCTATCATAAAAACTTTTGCGTGTGTAAATGCATTATTATATTTATAGATTTTGATACCCTCTTCTAGTAATTCCTCAAAGAAAGACTGAGTAACTAAATATACTGACTTTTTATCAGGTTTACCTGGTACAATAATTTCAACATTTACACCACCTCTAGCAGCAATTATTAAGGATGTAATCATTTCGTGATCAAGAGCTAAATATGGTGTCATTATTTTTATTGATTTTTTGGCATTATTAATCATTTTAACATATATGTTTCTTATTGGTGGATATTTAAAATCTGGACCACTTGGAATAACTTGAACAATTCCTTCTGCATTTATTTTTTCTGCACAATAATAACTAGGATTTGAAATAAACTTATCTGTAGTATAATACCAATCTCGTAAGAACAATGCTGTGAGAGAATTTACTGCCATTCCTTTAAGTAAAAGTTGAGTATCTCTAAATTTCGGGAATCTTTTGCGTTTGTTCCAATATTCATTTGCTAAATTCATTCCTCCTGTAAATCCAAATTCACCATCAATTACACAAACTTTTCGGTGATTACGATAATTTACTCTTGTATTAAATAATCCAAAATAAACTGGATCAATTGCTTCTAGTTCAATACCCGATTTCTTTATTTTTTTCTTATATTTTTGATTCAAGAAAAAACTACCAATTGAATCATACAAGACCTTAACTTCAACACCTTCATCCACTTTCTTCTTAAGAGCATCAAAGATAAGTTTTCCTGTTTTATCTGTTCTTATTATATAAAACTGCATAAATATAAACTTTTTCGCGTTATTTATCTTTTCTAAAAGAGCAGGAAAAAACTCATCTCCATTTGTTAGTACTTGAATTGATGTATCGTCTAAGTATGCATGATGTTGTGTCATGTTATATGCGGTCTTATAAATGTCTGTAATCTCTGAATCAATTGATTGATATTCATATAGTCCAAAGTCAGTAACTGGCTCTAAAGTCAAATACTTCCCATCTTTAAGTAGTGGATGATTACGATATCGTAAACTCTCTTTAAAATCACGGCCAAATGTTAAGAAAAATGCTAAACCAGTAAAGGGATCAATCGCTAGAAATATAAGCCATAGAAGTTTTGTACTTGAGTATTCACTTTTAATGATAATTCTTATCCAGATTAAAAATGCTATAAACGTAATAAAATATCTTAGTATTAAGACTATAAAGTCGGTAAAAGAGTAATCAACTCTAAAGAATTCGATAGCAATTTCAAAAGCTCCTCTTATTAAAAGGGCAATTGTTAAAATTAATAGTATCCATAAATTACGTTTTAAGTTAAGTCTCATTTTTATCACCTGACTATATTATACTAAAAAAGCGAACTCTTGGAAATAGAGTTCGCTTTTTGTTTACTGAATACTTTTAATATCTTCTGAGAGTTTTGAATTAATTTGTACAATTGATTGTTTTAGATTTTCTTCATTTTCTTTTTGGATTTGTTTTAGTTCATCTTCATATTTGCGTTTTTCTTCGGCAATACGATTTTTTACGTTAGAACTATGTTTGTCGTATTCTTCTTGTTTCTCATTTAATTTATTGTCAGCTTGTTTATTGCTTTGATCGAACTTATCTAAGATTTGTTTTTTATTATTGTTTGATTTTTCTAATTGTTCTTGTAACTTATCTTTGGTGTTCTCCATAATATTTTCGATGTTTTTAGCAATATTTTCTTTAAAGTTTTCATAATTTTTTTCTTCTGATTTTAATTCATTATCAATTCTCTCAAGTAAATCTTGTGAATCATTGTCTATATCTTTAAGTAACGTATTTAATTTTTGGTTTAGTTTTTCACAGTCTGTAGCATAGACATTTTTAATATGGTTAATAATGTCATTTTCTAATTGATTATGCTTGTTTAGATAATCAGAATTCTCTTCAGTTGTTTGTGCATTTCTAGTTGCTGCTTTTGTTACAAATGCTTGTGAGTCTTCTTTTGTTTTGTCTAATTTATTTTTTGCATCATCTAGTTCTAACTGCTTAGTTGATGTTACTGTATCAATGGATTGGTTGATACGACCCATTTCTGCTTCGTATAAAGCTTGTGCTTCTGATATCGCAATTTCATTACGTTTAATAGCTCCATCTAGGGCTTCTTGGAAAACAGCGATTTCATTCTTGATATCTTCTTGTTTTTGTTTGATTGCATCCTTTAATTTATCAGTTTCATTATCTAATTTAATATTTAATTCTTTTATCTTTTTACGATCAGTTTTAGAATCCAAAGCATTAATCTTTTCTTTTAGACTCTCTAGTTTTAAGTTACCTTCTTCTTTAAATGCGTTAAACTCTTCTAACTTTTTACCACTAGCAGCAGTAATTTCTTCATCATAGTGAACTCTTTCTTCTGCAAGTACTTCGTTGATTTTAGCTAGTAAAAGTTCATTATCTTTATTAACACGTGCTTTTTGTTTCTCAAGAGTTGCAAGTTTAATCGTTGTACGATTGTTGATTTCTAACTCTTCATATTTAAATATTTCTTCTGCTCTAGATACAAATAATGGACCAAACAATTGTTGGTAATCTAAAAATTCATTTTTTGCTGATGTTTGGCGATTATATTGTAACTCATGACATTCAATTTTTTCTTGTTGGTCGTTTAATTTTTGATCTTTTTCTAAAGTAACTGCAGAAACTTCTAATTCATTATCTAATTTCGTTATTTCAATGTCTAAAGAGTTTTTAGCTAAATTATCTTCTTTGTCTTTATTAATATTTACGACACGGATATCTTTTGCTTTTGATTCTAATTCATCGTCAAGTTTCTCTTTTTCAATACTATTATAACTTTCAAACTCGATTAATAATTTAGCTTGTGTATTTTCCTCAGCCTCAACAAAATCTTCTTGTTCTTTCGTTGCCTTCGCTTGTTTATGCTCAATATCATTCAATCCTTTGTTGAATGCTATTAACTCGTCAGCTTTTTGTTGTTCAAAATCAAGATTTGTGTTTGCTAAATCAGTTTTAAGAGTTGCTTTAACTTTTTCAATTTCGTGTAGCAATTTATGGTGTATATTTGTATGTTCTTTATCTAGAACAGCTAATTTTTCAAAATTTTCTTTCACGAAAACTTTACGATATTCAATTGCTTCTTTATTTGCACTATTAAAATTCTTTGTAAGTAATACTAAATCTTTTTCAGCTTCCTTACGGAACTTGTCGATATCTTTTTTATGTTGTTTAACAGAACGCATATCGTTTTCTGCTTGTGCTCTATGCATATGTTTTTCACGAACAGCAATTCTTTGATCAGATGCAGATTTTATATTTTCATATTTAGCGTCAAATTCGGTTTTAGCATCATCTATTTTTTCATCGATTTCCGCTAGTTCTTCTTCATAAATAGGCTTAAGCGTAGCTAATTTATGATCCAATTTCTCGCGTTCATTTTTAATATCATTATTTAGTTTCTCTTCATTTTGAGTTGCAATTTCTGTTAGTTTTTCTAATTTAGAAGCATGTTTTTCATCAATGTCTGTGATTTTAAGTTCAAACTTCGCTTTTAGGTCTTCAATTTTACCTTTTAGTGATGTTTGATCTTTCTCACCTTTTTGAATGATTTGTTTAATGTTCTTTACAGATTCCTCAACAGCTTTTTCATACTCCATTTTTGCTTTCGCTAGATTAGCAACATTTGCTTTTTTAATTTCAACGACGAGTTTCTCTAATCTTTTTACTTCAGCTACTTGTTTTTCTTTCGCTAAAGCAATACTTTGATCATAGATATTGGTAAAGTTAACTTTTTTCTTAGCAACTTCTTCTTGGTGTGCCTTATCTTTATCAATAAAGTTTTGACTAAAAACCGCAAATTTTGCAGTAATCTCTTTTTGTTTTGCATCATGTTTTTTAAGTTCTGATTTTAAAGTAGCCCCAATTTCCTTTACTCCCTTTGTAAAATCCTTTGAAACTTCCTCAGCTTTATCATATACAGTAAATTCCTGTTTCTGCACTTCTAGATATTGCTTTTCTAATATTTTTTGAATTTCTTCTTTAGTTTTTGGCATTTTTCTTCCTCCTTTGGATTATCCCGTCTATTTCTATTCTATCACTTATCGGCTTAATTTAGTACTGTTTTCTCTAAATTTATATAAAAAAGGAAGAAAAATCTCTTCCTCCTTATATCTATGCAAGAATACCATTCTGATACTTATTTAGGAAACCTAAAATTGAAGTATCATTTAGAGGTGGGGTGAAATAGTATCCTTGTACAAATTCTACATTAAGCTCTCTAGCCAATTGTAATTGCTTTTTGTTCTCAATTCCTTTTGACATGATGTTATATCCCAAAAATCTTGAAAAGTCTATTAGCGACTCATAGAACCTTATTTCCTCGGTTTTTTCCAGATTTTCTGGTAAGTTATTTCTACTTAACTTCAAGGTATCAACTTTGATGTCAAATAATGACTTCAACACTGTTGTATTAGAATCAAATGCATCAATTGAAACTCGAAATTGTGCTTCTTTTAATTTATTGATTGCAGACAAGGCATGTGGATTACTAAGATCCGATTCTGTAATGTCAAAATCAATACAATCTCTGTTTATTCCATGCCTTTCTGCAAGACTAATTAGCTGGTGAAGGCTGATTGATAATAAGCTTTGAAGACTAAGGTTAATTGTGATTCTAAATCTTTCGTCGACCAATTCTTTTTTTCGCCATGTGTTATATGACTCGAAAGATTTTTTGATAATTCTTAAATCAATTTTGTCGAATAAGTTTTTTTCAACAGCGATGTCTTTAAACTTTGCTGCTTCAATGATTCGATACTCGCTCTTCTCCCACCTTAGGAAACTTTCACATCCAACAATTTTCATCGTTGAAGGATCAATAATCGGGGAAAAATAAGGAACAAACTCATCATACTTCAAACCTGATTCTATTTCTTGATTAAACATATCTAAATCGTCTTTAATTATCCTAGTTGTCTCCGTAGCAACATGAACATCAACATTTTCTTTTTTAGCTGTTATCATAGCGAAATGAGCTAATTTTATGATGTTGTTTACAGTCACATCGTTTTCTCTTATTCCAACACTACCTGCTCCAGCTGTAATCTTAACTTGATAGTATTCGTCGGTGTTTTTCATAATATATTTTTTTGAATGTAGATAATTCAGTATTCTCTTCGTTCTTTGAAATTGTTCATCAACACGTAATTTTTGATTAATTACAACTTTGTTATCAAATTCACTAACAATAATTATTTGATTCCCTGAATACAAGAAGACGTTATTCCCTAGTATTTTTTTTAAATAATGATATATTTCATGTATCAATTGGTCTGACAATTGAATGTCGAAAAATTGACTGTAGGTAGATAAATTTGTAAGTTCAAGAAAGATAACAAAATAATCATTAATATTTGAGTTTTTAAATTTACGGTAGATTGCTTTTTTTGTAATTACTAGTTTTATATCTTCTTTATCTCGAAGTTGTAATAATGTTAATATAATCCCTACTAAACTTAACGAGGTTACTATTGAATCTTCTGTTCTGACTGAATTGACGACGAGTAACGCAAAGAGAAAAATTAAAAAATAATAGTGATACCTCTTTTTTTTCATTTTTTAATCAACAGGTTTTACATAATAATTCCCGCGATTTTGAAGCAACACTTTTGTTCCTTCAACAATTGCAGTTAGTGGATTTTTTGCGATATGTGCGTCTAATCCTATTTCATTTTGGAAAAATTCGTCAACACCGTCAATTAATGCACATCCACCATTGATTAACATTCCACTTTCAATGATATCTGCGCTTAATTCAGCTGGTGTATTTTGTAGTACTTTCAATACTGAGTTAGAAATGGCTTTGAAAGGTTCTATAAATATGTCTCTAATTTCAGATTGTTTAACCATTATTTTTCGTGGTAATCCTGTGACGACATCACGTCCGTTTGCATATGTTGTAACATCACCTGCTAGATTTTTACGAACTGTTCCAATTTCTTCTTTAATTCTTTGTGCTGTTTTTTGTCCAATTAGTAATCCGTGTTGATATTGTAAGTGATTTATAATTTCTTGATCTAAATAGTTTCCTGCGATTCGAATAGATTCACTAACAACAATATCTCCTAAAGAAAGTACACCTATATCAGTAGATCCTCCACCGATATCAATTACCATACTTCCTACACTGTCATAGATATCTAACCCAGCTCCTATACCTCCTGCTTTTACTTCTTCTTCGATAAATACATCTGGTACACCTAAGTTATGAGCAAGATCTATTAGTGCATCTCGTTCAATTTGAGTAACTTCACTAGGGCAACATATAAGTAATGTTGAAGCCATTAAGTTGATATCGATATTTTCAGCTTTTCTAATCGCAATTTCGATTAGTTTTTTGGCAGCACCCATATCAGAGATAACACCTTGATTTAACGGGCTAACGATTTTTATCCCATGGTGTCCTCTCCCAATCATTTTTGCAGCATTGTATCCTATAGCAATTACTTCTTCTGTTCCGTATTCAAGTGCAATTACACTTGGTTCATTAAAGATTATTCCTTCTCCATCAACAAATACTAGTAGGTTTGCAGTTCCTAAATCAATACCTATTTTAATCATTTTTCTGCTAGTTCTTACTGGTTTCTTTTTCGTATCATTCATTAAATGTCAACCCCTTTATAATTTCAGCGGATTTACTAAATAGTCGCCACGATTTTTTAGCAAATACTTAGATCCTTCAGCAACGCATGTAAGTGGATTACTTACAACGCTTACCGGAACTTTTATTCGGTTTTGGATAAATTCTTCTACACCTTTAATGAGTGCTCCACCACCAGTTAGTAATATACCATGTTGGTAGATGTCTGCACTTAATTCAGGTGGTGTG
>JBFFKS010000037.1:0-8900 GCA_041555275.1 Xianfuyuplasma sp.
CTCAAAATTTCGTTGACTTCTTTGAGTTATCTAATCAATGCAAGTTTAGAGGATGTACCCATATTAATGAACCAAAATGCAAAGTAAGAGAAGAAGTTGAAAAAGGAAATATTTTACCATCGAGGTATGCAAACTATAAAACAATACTTGATGAGATTCAAAATCAAAAGATAAAATATAGTAGAGGTGATTAATATGATTATTGCTCCATCAATCTTATCAGCGGATTTTGGCAACTTAGAGAAATCAATTGCGAAAGTTAAATCTGCCAAGTGGTTACACGTAGATGTAATGGATGGCCATTTTGTGCCAAATATAACATTAGGTCCTGTCGTTGTTACGGGATTAAAAAAATATACGAATCAAGTCTTAGATACTCATTTGATGATTACAGATGCTTTAAAATATGCACAAGCATATATTGAAGCAGGGAGTGACAGAATCACATTTCATATTGAAGCTGTTAAAGATCCATTTGAAATGATTAGATATCTTCGTGATTTTGATGTAAATGTTGGTGTTTCAATTAAACCAAACACAGGGGTTGAGACAATAAAAGAATTGATTCCTCTTATTGACCAGGTGCTTGTTATGAGTGTTGAACCAGGTTTCGGAGGGCAGTCTTTTATGGAAAATAGTTTAATAAAAATAAGAGAAATTAGTGAGTTAAGAAAAGAACTTAATCCAGAGTTGCTTATTGTTGTTGATGGTGGAATCAATTTAGAAACAGGAAAACTTTGCAAGGATGCTGGAGCTAATGTCCTAGTGGCAGGTTCTTATGTCTTTGGCAGTGATAATCCTGAAAAAAGAATTGAGTCTTTACGATGATTATCAAAATATTTACAGGACCACTGAATTATAATATTGAGGATTTGTATAATAAAGATGAAAAAGAATATATAATTGGTGTAGATCAAGGCGCGATATTATTGGCTGAACAAGGAATTTCAATCGATCTTGCAGTGGGTGATTTTGATAGTGTAACTTCTGATGAATATGAAATGATTGTGAGTAAGAGCAAAGAAGTACATAAATATGAAGCGAAAAAAGATTACACAGATACATACCTAGCAGTCATCGAGGCACTAGAAATAGAACATGAGGAAATCATTATCTATGGAGGTATCGGTAGAAGATTTGATCACAGTTATGCCAATCTAAACCTATTAAGATTAGGTAATATCACAATGGTTAATAGTGATTCAATTATGTATATGCTAGATCCTGATGAATACAATATAAAAAACAACTATAAATATATCTCATTCTTTGCAATCGAAGATGTGAAGCAACTAACCTTAAAGGGATTTACGTATGAATTAGAAAAAACAGATTTGGATATCTTTGATCCACTTTGCATTTCTAATAGTGGTGAAGGTGATTTATCCTTTTCTGAAGGTCTATTACTCGTAATTCATCAAAACGAATAGTAAAATGAAAAAAGCACCCGATGGGTGCTTTTTTTCATAAAGAAAGGGGAGATTTTTATAGATGTTTCCATCTTGATATTTCATAAAAAAAGCCGATAAACTCGGCTATTTATAAGCTGTTTATGCGCGTTTTACTAATCCACTTCTTAAGGCTCTAGCTGAAACTAAAACTTTTTTTATGTTTCCTTCTTCATCGATAATTCTAACTTTTTGAAGATTAGCTTTCCATCTTCTTCTTGAAGCATTCATTGCGTGTGAACGATTATTCCCACTCATACCTCTTTTTTTAGTTGCGTAACATTCTCTTGCCATAGTAATTACCTCCTATATCTTCGGATTTACAAGCATTAATAATTGTATCACAAAAAACACATAAATCAAGAGTAAAATACAATTATTTACATTTTTTTTTACTTTTCATCCTTTTTGTCCAATTTAGTCAAATTTTTATTAATTTCATTTATAAAAAAATATTTTTCAAATCATGTATATATATAAATAAGGATATAATTCTTTTAAATAAGTGGAGTATAGAACCAAATACTTTGATTATCAAAATATGAGTGAATAATCATATGTTTTTGGCTTAAAATAGACATAGGACTTATATGTTGCATTATTAAAATAATTATGATAAAATATGAAAAGTATTTTTAAAAAAATTAAATTTAATAACAAATATCGAATGATACATAAAAAATAAAGAATTATATGGAGGAATTAGTATGAACCCAACTGTAATCGATGGAAACCTATTTATTCTATTAATCACGAATGGAACAATCGCTTTACGAAATGATCATCAAAGAATAAATGAACTAAATGTATTCCCTGTACCTGATGGTGATACAGGTAGTAACATGCAATCAACAATGATGAGTGGAGTAAAAGCTATTGCGGGATTGGAAGACGAAAGTATTGATAAGGTTGCCAAAGTATTATCAAGAGGATTATTAATGGGAGCGCGAGGAAATAGTGGGGTTATATTATCACAGTTGTTTAGTGGTTTTGCTAAAACATTTAAGGGAATGGAAACAGCCACAACACTAGATTTCGCAAAAGGATTTGTTCAAGGGGTTAAACAAGCATACAGTGCTGTTATCAATCCGGTTGAAGGTACCATTTTAACCGTTGCAAGAGAAGCAGCAGATTTGGCTTTAGATAATACAAATGAAAAAACTGGTTTGTTAGATATGTTACAAATTTATATTAAAGAAGCGTATGAATCATTAGAACGTACACCTGATTTACTTGAGGTTTTAAAAGAAGCTGGTGTAATTGATAGTGGAGCTGCTGGATTTAATTTAATAGTGGATGGAATGATTCAAGCATTACAAGGAGAAATTCTTGAAGATGCAAAATTTAATACAGTTGTAAGTGTATCAAAGGAAATACCTTCATATGAAGGAGAAGTTGATTTCGGATACTGTACTGAATTTATTGTTCAATTAACTGATGGATCAAAATTTAACAAAGATAAGTTCACAAAACGTTTACAAAAATTTGGTGATAGCATTGTTGTTGTAAATGACGAAGAGATTTGTAAAGTACACATCCATACAAAAACACCAGGTGATGTTTTAAACTTCGGTCAAACATTTGGTAACTTTGCTACATTGAAAATTGAAAATATGACACTACAACACAGTGAAACATTACTTCATACTGAAGGGGAAGGTGAAGACTGTGGACATGAACATGCTCATTATGAAAGACCTAATTCGAAATACGGAATCATCACAGTGTTAAATGGTGATGGATTAAAAAATACATTTAGAGAAATGGGCGTTAGTTGCATTATTGATGGTGGACAAACTATGAATCCTTCAACAGAAGACTTTATTTCTGCTGTTGAAAAAATAAATGCAGAACACGTTATCATCATTCCGAATAATGGAAATGTATTATTATCTGCTGAACATGCAGCAAAATATATTGAAGATCGAAGTGTAACTGTACTACCTGCAAAAACAATAGCACAAGGATATGCATCACTTACAATGTTTGATTCAAACCAAGGGTTAGAAGAAAACATAGAAGAGATGAATGACTTAATTAAAAACGTTAAAACAGGTGAAGTAACTTATGCTGTTCGTGATACTGAATACAAAGGTGTTGAAATCAAAAAAGATGAATTCATCGGTATAGTTAATGGTGAAATTACAACTTGTAATAAAGACCGCGTTGACACTGTTAAAGATTTGTTTAAAGAATTATTAGATTCTGATTCTGAAATTATTACTGTAATGTACGGAAATGATGTTGAAGAAAAAGAATTAGAAGAAATAATGTTGCAATTAGAGACACATTATCCAGATGTAGAAGTAGAAGTTATTGAGGGTAATCAAAACATTTATTCATATATTATCGCTGTAGAATAATCGGGTATAGAAATATACCCTTTTTTTTTGTATAATTTTAATAGAGGTGAATTTATGAGTCGACTAGAAAATATAAAAGGGATTGGACCCAAAATGAAAGAAAAACTAAATCGTAATGATATTTACGATTGTTTTGATTTGATTAACAAGTTTCCTAGTCGATATGAAATATATCAACTAACAACATTAAAAGATGCCATAGATAATGAAAGAATCACAATTCAGGCGAAAGTGTCATCTGCTGCAGTTGTTGCTTATATAAGAAAGAATTTTACAAGATTATCATTTAGTGTAATTATTGAAGATAGGTCGTATAAAGTGGCAATCTTTAATAGGGAGTATTTACGTAATATTTTAGATGTAGGTGAGGATATTGTTTTAACAGGAACAATTGATCGTTCTAATAATACATTCACTGCGGCGACTCTTAAATTGTTGCGGAACTTTAAAAATGAAATTGAGCCCATATATAATATAGATGGAATCGGGGATGCCCAATTTAATAAATTAGTTAAATTATCACTTGCTGAGTTTGGGTATTTAATAGAAGATGAATTACCAGTACCTTTGGTGAAAAAATATAAATTAATAACCTATCAAGAATTATTGAGGATTGTACACAATCCAGTGACGATGAAAGATCTAGATAAAATAACGAGAAGAATTAAATATGAAGAACTGTTTAAATTTCAGTTTAAGATGCAATATTTACGACTGAAAAACAAAACAAAAAAATCAGTGCAAAAACACTATAATATCAATGATATAAAGGAATTTATTCAGTCACTACCATATGAACTAACAAATGATCAAAAAAACGCTACAAACGAAATCATGAAAGACATTAAGTCACCATATATGATGAATCGATTATTACAAGGAGATACTGGTAGTGGTAAAACAGTCGTTGCAGCAATAACGGCATATTCTGTTTTAAACGCAGGATATCAAGTTGCATTAATGGCGCCAACAGAAATTCTTGCAAAACAACACTATAAAACATTTTCTAAGTTCTTTAAAAACACTTCATATGATGTTGTATATTTATCTGGAAAATTAAACAAAGAAGAACGGAAAGAGTGTTTGACAATTATTAAATATAATCCAACAACTATCATCATTGGAACACATGCTTTATTTAGTGATGATGTAATTTATAATAACTTAGGATTTGTCATTACTGATGAACAACATCGTTTTGGTGTAAATCAACGTCAAAAACTACGAGAAAAGGGATTTAAGCCTGATGTTTTATATATGAGTGCAACACCTATCCCCAGAACGCTTGCAATTAGCCTGTTTGGTGATATGGACATAACAACCATAAGAGAGAAACCACAAAACAGAAGACCGGTAGAGACAAAGTTATTCAGTACCAGTGAGATGAATATTGTTTATATGCTTATTGATGAGCAGTTAAGAAGGAATCATCAAGTCTACATCGTTTCACCTTTAATTTTGGAAAGTGAAAAACTAGACTTATCGAACGCTCAAAAAGTGTATAGTCAAATGCGTGATATGTTTAAAAATTATAGCGTAGGATTACTTCATTCAAAAGTAAAACAAGAAGATAAAGACAAAGTCATGGAAATGTTCAACGAAAACAAGATAAATGTCTTGGTTTCAACAACTGTTATTGAAGTTGGAGTCGATGTACCAAATGCCAGTTTAATGGTTGTATTAGATAGTGAAAGATTCGGGTTATCACAACTTCATCAATTACGGGGTAGAATTGGACGAAGTGACATAAAAAGCTACTGTATCTTGGTGTATAACGATACAGACAATAGTAAAGAGCGATTGGAAATTATGGAAAAAACAGATGATGGCTTTAAATTAAGCGAAGAAGACTTGAGATTACGAGGTCCTGGAGACTTCTTTGGCTTTAGACAAAGTGGCGATATGAAATTTAATAAAGCAAGTATTGTCAATGATGCTCATATACTAGAAATTGCTCGGGAAGACGCACTAGAGATTTTAACAAAAAGAGAATCGTACTACTCAAAAACCTATGAGTTAATATTTAAATACTTGAAATATATATTAAAGAAATCAAATCTTGATTGAAATATGATATAATACTTAATTGTAATGAGGTGGATAATATGATTAAATTAGCAATTGATGCAATGGGTGGAGATTATGCTCCGAAAGAACAAGTAGAAGGGGCGATGTTGGCCATAAAAAATATCAAGGATATTGAATTAACACTATATGGAGATATCCCTGAAATAAAGAAATATTTAACCAATGATGAAAGAATCACTTTGGTTCAAACAGAAGGCGTTATTGATATGGGCGAAAAAGATCCAATTTATGCGATAAGAAGCAATCGCAATAGTTCAATGGCCAAAGCTTTAACAAGTGTAAAAAATAAAGAGAATGATGGGATTGTAAGCAGTGGAGCAACGCAAGCCTTAATTGCGGGTTCACATATTTTAGTTGGTCGAATGAAATCAATGAAAAGAACTGCTATCGCACCTCTGATTCCTAATGTAAAAGGGACAAGTACAATCTTATTGGATGCTGGTGGAAATATTGAAATCAAACCAGAATATGTTGTTCAACAAGCATATTATGCTCATGTCTATGCAAAAGAAGTCTTGAATGTCAAAGAACCTAAAATTGGACTAATCAACATTGGTACTGAACCAGGTAAAGGACGACAAATAGATAAAGACATATTTGAGTTGTTAAATAAGGATAAACTTCTTAACTTTGTTGGAAACATTGAACCAAAACAAGTACTAGATCCACCTTGTGATATTCTTATCAGTGACGGGTTTACTGCAAACATTGTGATGAAAACTATAGAAGGCAGTGCAAAAGGATTAGGTAAAATCTTGATTCATGAGATGAAAAAAGGATTTTTAGGAAAAATAGGATTGTTATTAAGTAAAAAGAACTTAATGAATTATAAAAACCGTTTAAATCCGGAAAACGTTGGCGGAGCCATGATTTATGGATTAAAAGGTGTTGTTGTTAAAGCACAAGGTTCAAGTAATGCAAATGGATTTTATCATGCAATTAAGCAAGCAGCATTAATTGTTCGAAATGATGTTCGAAATAAAGTGCAAAAGATTCTTGAAAGTGAAGTGTTGTAATGGAAGAGTTACTTAAATACTTCGACCTTGAGTTTACTGATATATCATTGCTACAAACAGCTTTAACACACTCTAGTTTTGCCAATGAACATAACTGTGAATCTAATGAAAGATTAGAGTTTATTGGTGATGCTGTATTGGATTTACTTATGGGGAAATACCTATATAATAAATTTCCAAAAAATAACGAAGGAGATTTAACAAAAAAACGTGCAAAGAATGTTTGTGAAAGTGCACTTGTAGAATATGCAAAAATTTGTGATTTAAAAAAATATTTATTACTTGGAAAAGGCGAAGAAAAAAGTGGTGGTCGAAATCGAGTGTCTCTTCAAGCAGATGCCTTTGAAGCTCTAATTGGTGCTGTTTATTTAGATAAGGGCTTAGAAGAGACGTATAAGATTTTTAATAAAGTTGTTATCCCGTTGGTTGAAGAAGAAAGTGAAGATAATTTTGTTGACTACAAATCATATCTTCAAGAATTAGTTCAAAGTGATAAGAGGTCTTTGGAATACCGTATAGTTAATGAATTTGGTCCTTCTCATGATAAGACTTTTGTGACCAGAGTGTATATGGATGAAATCCTCATGGGTGAAGGTGAAGGTAAAACAAAGAAAGAGTCTGAACAAACTGCTGCCGAAATGGCACTTAAAAAGCTTGCGATTAGGTCAATGAAATTCTAAAAAGATTATTTAAAAATAGTCTTTTTTTTATATTCATTTATGATATAATAAACTTCCAAGTGAGGTGAGGAAATGGACATTGCCAGCATGAAATCATTAATACGAAAAAATATTATCGATTTTTCAGAATTAGTTCTTAATAATTATTATAAAATTGGGTTAGATGAGACGGATGCTATAATAATTATTAAATTAAACTATTTGCTAAATCGTAATATAACTTTTATCCATCCAAGTAGACTATCAGAAATGTTATCCATTTCAGCACAAACAACCAATAAAAGGTTAAATGCACTTATGGAAAAAGGTTACGTAAAAATTGAATTAATACGAGGAACAAACGGAAAAGAAACTGAAAGTTTTAATTTAGATTTTTTTATTGAGAAAATATTGAAAATTGATTTCGAAGAGAAAATTCAAACTGAAGAATCAGAAAATAAATCAATTGAAGCAAAATTAGTTCATTTATTTGAAACAGAATTCCGTAAACCACTAAGTGTTCTTGATATTCAAACAATTACAAAGTGGTTAAACGAAGACGAATATACATTTGATGATATTAAGAATGCTCTGTTTGAAGCATCAAAAGTGAGAAAACTATCAATTAAATATGTGGATGGTATCTTATTAAATAAAGATAATAAAGAACCTGTTCGTAAATATGGAAAAACAACATTGATTAAGGATCTTAAAAAACTATGGCAAGAGTAGATGAAATTTTAAATGTTCTTGATGAAATGTTTCCTAATGCAGAATGCGAATTAAATCATTCAAACGGTTTCGAATTACTAGTGGCAGTTATGTTAAGTGCACAAACTACAGATAAATCAGTTAACTTGTTAACTGATTCTTTATTTAAAAGGTACAAAAAGATTAGCGACTATGCAGATGTTGAAATTAGTCAACTAGAACAGGATTTAAAGAGTATTGGACTATACAAAAACAAAGCGAAAAATCTAAAATCTATGGCTCAAAGAATCTTAACAGAGTTTAATGGGGTAGTCCCGAACTCTCAAGAAAAACTTGAATCACTTCCTGGTGTAGGGAGAAAGACCGCTAATGTTGTTTTAAGTGTTTGGTATGATGTGCCAAGGATTGCAGTTGATACTCATGTAGATCGTGTTTCTAAAAGACTTAAGTTGGCATATATGAATGATACTGTCAGACAAGTAGAAGAAAAACTAATGAGAAAATTGCCAAAAAGTAAATGGAGTGATACACATCATAAAATGATTTTCTTTGGAAGGTACCATTGTACTTCAAGAAATCCTAAATGTGATGGATGTAAATTGCAAAATCTATGTA
>JBFFKS010000038.1:0-8864 GCA_041555275.1 Xianfuyuplasma sp.
GAGTGGAGAGTTATTATTATTCCCTGGAAATATCTATGGAATGGTTCTAAACTTGGAAACAGACCACGTGGGAGCTATTTTATTAGATGAAAGTACAAGTGTTCGTGAAGGAGACGTCGTTAAAACAACAGGACGTATTTTAGAAGTCCCTGTTGGTGAAGCGATTATTGGTCGCGTTATTAATCCACTTGGTCTACCGATTGATGGATTAGGAAAAATCAATACGACAAAAACACGTCCTATTGAACAAAAAGCAACAGGTGTTATGGCACGTAAAAGTGTTAATGTACCATTGCAAACAGGAATAAAAGTACTTGACGCATTAGTACCGATTGGTCGTGGACAACGCGAATTAATCATTGGTGATCGACAAACTGGTAAAACAGCAATCACAATTGATACAATTATCAACCAAAAAGGTAAAGATGTTATCTGTATTTATGTGGCAATTGGACAAAAAGAAAGTACTGTTGCAAATGTATATGAAACATTAAAAGCTCAAGGAGCTATGGACTACACTATAATTGTTAGTGCATCTGCATCACAACCATCACCATTACTATATTTAGCACCTTATGCCGGGGTTACAATTGGGGAAGACTTTATGTTCCAAGGCAAAGATGTTTTAGTTGTATATGATGATTTAACAAAACATGCGATTGCATATCGTGAGTTAAGTTTATTATTGAGAAGACCACCAGGACGTGAAGCATATCCAGGTGATGTATTCTACTTACATTCAAGATTATTAGAACGTGCCGCGAAATTAAATGATGAATTAGGTGGTGGAAGTATTACCGCTTTACCAATCATTGAAACTCAGGCCGGAGATATTAGTGCTTATATTCCAACAAACGTAATTAGTATTACAGATGGACAAATCTTCTTGCAAAGTGATTTATTCCATAGCGGTGTGCGTCCAGCAATTAATGCAGGACTTTCCGTATCGCGTGTTGGAGGAAGTGCACAAATAAAAGCGATCAAAAAAGTATCAGGTACGTTACGTTTAGATTTAGCAGCGTATAGAGAACTTGAAGCATTCACACAGTTTGGTAGTGACTTAGATGAAGCTACAAAATCACGACTAGAGCGTGGTAAAAGAACTGTAGAAATTCTAAAACAAGGACTTCACTCTACAATGGAAGTAGAGAAACAAGTAATATCAATCTTCTCATTAACTAATGGAGAATTAGACGATGTTAAATTAGAGGATATTATTCGTTTCGAAAAAGAATTACACGATTTCTTTGATCATGATGATTTAGGTAAAAAACTACTGGACGAAATTACAGCAACCAAAGACTTACCTAAAAAAGAGCAACTGATAGACGTAATTAAAAGGTTTAAAAAAGTATTCGTATAAAGGTGGTGTTTTAAATGGCTACAATGAGAGAGATAAGATCCCGTATTACAGCTACCAAAAAGACATCACAAATTACAAAAGCTATGCACATGGTAAGTGCATCTAAACTAAAAAAAGCAGAACGTTCTATAAAAGAGTTTAGACCACTTATGCAACGTCTTAGAGACATGATTGATAATTTACTTGAGTCCACTGAAATAAGCCATCCTATGCTTGTTGAACGTGAAATTAACAAAGTATGTTATGTCATTGTATCAAGCGACCGTGGGTTAGCGGGACCTTATAATTCTAGTATTTTCAAAGCTTTTACAGCACACGTTTCAGAAAATCATAAAAGTAACAACGAGTTTGTTGTTGCAACAATTGGTCATAAAGCAATGAGTTATGTAAAAAGACAAGGATATAACTTATTAAATCAGGAAGCAATTAATGTTCGTGATGATATCCAATTTATTGATTTTAAAAGTGTGACTGAAAGTTTTATTAAAGAATATCTAAATGGTAATATTGACAAAATAGTTGTTTATTACAATCATTTTGTAAATACACTTACCCAAAATGTGGATGATTTTCTGTTATTGCCAATTACAAATGGTAATATTCATGAAAAACAGGTAGTAGAAGGTATGAATTTAATTTATAACTATGAACCTAGTCCACAACAAATCATAAATCATTTATTACCAATGTATGTCGAAAATACATTGTATGGAATAATTCTTGATGGAAAAGCTAGTGAGCATGCATCAAGAATGACAGCAATGAAGAGTGCGACGGATAATGCTGAAGAGTTAATAGATACTTTACAACTTCACTATAACCGAGCTCGTCAAGCTGCAATCACGATTGAGTTAACAGATATTATTGGTGGCGCCAATGCAGTTAACTAGAGGAGGAAATTATGAACAAAGGTAAAATCGTTCAGGTAATGGGTCCAGTTATTGATGTTAAATTCGATGACGATCTACCAGAAATTAATCATGCACTAACTGTTAAAGTTGCTGCTGAAAACAATCATGGTGTGCCAATTGATCTAACATTGGAAGTATCAATTCATTTAGGAAACAACGTTGTTCGTACGATAGCTATGGATGGTACTGATGGTGTTGTTCGTGGAATGGAAGTTGTTGATATGAAAGGTCCAATTAGTGTGCCTGTAGGAGAAGCTACTTTAGGACGTATTTTCAATGTCCTTGGTAATGAAATTGACGGCAAAGAGCAACTCCCTAAATCAATAAAAAGAAACCCGATTCACCGTCCTGCACCGAAACTTGATGAATTAAGTAGTGAAGTGGAAATTTTAGAAACAGGAATCAAAGTAGTAGACTTACTTGCCCCATATATTAAGGGTGGAAAAATTGGTTTATTCGGTGGAGCCGGAGTTGGTAAAACGGTATTAATCCAAGAATTAATTAATAACATCGCACTTGAACATGGAGGAATCTCAGTGTTCGCTGGTGTAGGGGAAAGAACTCGTGAAGGTAATGACCTTTATCATGAAATGACAGAGTCTGGTGTAATCAAAAAGACAGCCATGGTTTTTGGACAAATGAATGAACCACCTGGTGCACGTATGCGCGTTGGGTTAACTGGTCTTACAATGGCTGAGTATTTCCGTGATGAGGAAAAACAAGATGTACTATTCTTTATTGATAATATCTTCCGTTTTACACAAGCTGGTAGTGAAGTTTCGGCAATGTTAGGACGTATGCCTTCAGCTGTAGGGTATCAACCAACACTTGCAACTGAAATGGGGAAATTACAAGAAAGAATTACTTCAACAAAAGAAGGATCAATTACTTCGATTCAGGCAGTATATGTTCCTGCGGATGACTATACAGATCCAGCACCTGCAACAACATTTACACATCTAGATGCAACAACAAACCTTTCACGTAAAATCTCAGAAGAAGGGATTTATCCTGCAGTTGATCCACTGGCTTCAACTTCTAGAGCGTTAGCTCCTGAAATTGTAGGGGAAGAACATTACAATATTGCACGTGAAGTTCAAAGAACAATCCAAAGATATAATGAACTATTAGATATAATTGCCATCCTTGGGATGGATGAATTAAGTGAAGATGACAAATTGGTAGTACACCGCGCTAGACGTGTTAGACTGTTCTTGAGTCAAAACTTCCATGTTGCTGAACAATTTACAGGACAACCAGGAACATATGTTCCGGTAGAAGATACTGTAAAAGGATTTAAAGAAATACTTGAAGGAAAATACGACCATTTACCAGAAGATGCTTTCCGTCTTGTTGGTAATATAGAAGATGTTCTTAAAAAAGCAGAATCAATGAAATAAGGTGATTTTATGAAAATTACAGTAGTAACTCCTCAAGGGGAACTATATAATGAAGAAATTGATTATGTAGTAGTAAGTTCGAAAATGAATGGTGAATTTGCGATTATGAGAGATCATATTCCTATTATAAGTAGTATTGATATTGGTTATGTTAAAATGGTTCGTGGTGATCAGGAATTATTCACAGTTGTCATTAATGGTGTTGTTGAACATCAAAGTAATATTGTAAATGTGATAGCTCAGGAAGCACATGTTGGGATGTCAAAGGACAGCGCAATGGACCACTTGAACACAGTTCGATATGAACGCTTGGAAGAAAATAAACGTCGTAACGTAGATTTTTTAAAGGCGGAAAGAGAACTGAAGAAGAATATTAAAGAAGCAAAAGGTTCAAAAGTATAAAAAAATAAAAGCCTGATTTCAGGCTTTTTTTATTGGGCAGCGTTATTATATTCTTCTTTTAGTGAATCAATGAGTTCCTTTACTGAGACTATTTCTGTTGCTTTATATGCATTGGTTCCGGCAAAAGCAAATCCTTTTTCCATTTGTCCTTTTTTGGCACTTACTAACGCTTTTGAGATACAGTAAGGTGCTAATTCTCTTTTACATGTAATAATACAGTCAAATGGACAAGTAAATGGATGTTTAAGACCGTTTTGAACATCATCGGTATATTGGTTTCGAATTACCCTTCCAGGCAATCCTACAGGACTTTTGATGATTGTGATGTCTTCTTTTTTAGCATCAATGTACGTTTGTTTAAATTTTAACGACGCATCACATTCATGAGTTGTTACAAATCTGGTTGCCATTTGTACAGCACTAGCTCCATTGTTTAGGAAGTAATGAATATCCTCTCCAGTGTAAATTCCCCCACCTACAATAATTGGTATTTTTCTACCCGTTTGTTCCTCGTAAGGTTTTATACTTTCTAACACTTCAGGTAGAACATTTTTTAATGAATATGCTTCATCTTCTAACTGTTCTACTTTAAATCCTAAATGTCCTCCAGCTTCGGGTCCTTCTAGAACGAAAGCGTCTGGTAAATAATCAAATGATTTTAACCATTTTTTACACAGCAATTTTGCTGCTCTTCCAGATGATATGATTGGCACTAGTTTTGTATAGGTATTCCCATTTAGAAATGATGGTAAATTTAGTGGTAATCCTGCACCAGCAAATATAATATCAACTTTTTCTTCCAAAGAAGTGATTACCATATCATCAAAGTTGGTTAATGCAACCATGATATTAACACCGATTAATCCGTTTTTTTCTTCTTTTGCTTTTCTGATTTCTTTTTTTAAGTCATGAATATTGTTGTATCTAAAATCTTTGGTGTTCCAGTCAAACATCCCTGCACCAGCAGCAGAAATAACACCAACTCCGCCTTCTTTTGCTACAGCAGATGCTAATTTTGATAGTGATACACCAATCCCCATTCCCCCTTGAACGATTGGTAAAGAAGCTACTTTGTCCCCAATGATTAATGGTTTCATTGTTGTTTTCATAAGAAATCCTCCTCGTAATATTTATATTTTTTGTAATTAATTACTATGACAGACATAGTTATTTATAAGTACTATATCACGCATAGTAATTATATTCAAGGAAAAATAAAAAAACCTGATTTTTCAGGTTTTATATTTTTTATTATCACAAATTAATGATTGTTAATCTTCAATACCGTCTTCTTTTGTTGTGAATTCTGTCATGTGCCATAAAACACCGGCTGGATCAATGATATGAAATGTACGTCCATAATCTGCAGTAAAAATAGGTTTTATTTTTGTTCCTTCGTATTTAGGAATTAGTTTTTCGCAGATTGAATACAATCCTTCTAAATCATCAACATGTAACTGCATCATCAGATTTTCTGCCCAGTCTTTCTGATAATGCTTTTGCAAGAAAAAATTGTTTCTATCATCACCAAAGATTACTAAATCAGGACTACCCCACCTAAGTGTAAATCCCATATCCAAATAAAACTGTTTTGAGATTTCAAAATCTTTACTTGGCAAAAATGTTCTCAGTTGTTTTATATTCATGAAATCACCTCTTTATATTATTATATCAAGTATTTTTTTGTTTATTTTATAAAATGCAATACATTGTCATAACTCTGTCATATGTATGTCAAAGAATTGTCACAAGTACAGGGTAAGATAATGTTATCAAATAAAAAATGGAGGATTGGCTATGAAAAGGAAAATTTTTGTTTTATTCGTTTTATTAACAAGCGGGATTTTATTAAGTGGATGTGCAATGAAAGATGAAGCACAATATTATGATGGTGATGCAGATGAGTACTCTAATGTAGATACTACACAAAAAGAACCAGCACCAGAGATAGATGAACCTGATATAAATGGTGGAGATGTTGTATTAAGTGCAGATATACCGGCATTGGAAAACAGAAAAATCATTTACACATCTAGTTTGTTAATGGAAGATCCAGAACCTAGTGAAGTTTATGCAGATGTAGTAGCATTATTAGACACATATAGTGCTTATATTGAATCAGCAAATATTAACTCAGAAAGATATATTGTTAAGATTAGAGTTTTATCAGCTAACTTTACTGATTTTGTTGAAGAAATTAAAACAAGTGGGGACTTGTTGTCATTTACGAAATCAAGTCAAGATGTAACAAATTCTTATTCTACATTTGAAGCACGAAAACTTGCTTTAGAGACACAACACACAAGAATTTTGGAATTATTGGCAGAAGCAGCGGATTTAAATACGATCTTAATTCTAGAAGATGCTAGATTTGAAATTGAAACTGAGTTAAACCAAGTTGGAAATAGTTTAGCAAATTATGATTCACTTGTAGATTTCTCAACCATTAATTTAACAATAAGAAAAACAAATGAACAAGTTGTTGTCTTGCCTAGAACAGAAGAACCAGGTGTTATGCTAGAGGAAAAAGGTATTGATTATATAAATTTAGAGGTTCATAATTACCAAGATTATCCTGTAGTTATACAAGTTGATTTACTAATTAACGGAGAATTTAAACAACAATATGAAAAAGAAGCATATGCAGATAGTACAGCAGTATTCAATATAGCGGAACTAGATTCCAATAAAGAATATACATTTAAGGTGACGGCTTTAGCGAGTGAACATACATTATCGAAAACAGTTACAAGAAAAATCACTACAGAACCAACATTTATTAATAATATTGGGAATACATTTGTGAATTCATTTAATTTATTAGTAACATTCTTTGAGTATAGTGGATATGTTGTAACAGCATTGTTACCATTCACTATTGTTGGTGCAGGAGTATTCTTCCCTGTAAGATATTTAATTAAGAAAAGAAGAAAAGATATAATTGATACTGTCGTAAATGTAAGTGAAGTTAAATAGGAAAATAAAAAAAGGCTCTACTGAGCCTTTTTATTTGTTTTGAAGAACAGAACTACCAGTGTTACTGTATAAACATATTGAATTACAAATTGTACAATTTCAGGTTTGCTATACCAACCAAATAGTGCATACATAGCTATACCGACAGGTTTATCCTTGTGATTTAAGAATGTACCGCTTAAATCAAATAGTTTTGTATAGTACCAATGACTTGAATCAAGAATACTTTCTGCTTTGAAATAAGAGAATAGTTCATGAACACCATATCCTAACATAAATCCGGCTTGTAATATTAGATAGAAAAGGGTTATGTTGAAGATGACTCTTAAATTCACCTTTATTAATGATTTGTAAATTAAGAATGTTAATAATAGTGATAGAACAACACCACTAAACGCTCCAAATCCGTAGGAAATTTGATCAGCAGATGCAAAGATGAATAAGACGATTTCTGCACCCTCTCTTGCTACCATGATAGCTGCAAGTCCAATAATTGCCTTTTTTGTAAAAGATATCTTCATTTTGTTATTGATATCACTAACTATATTGTGTCTATGCTTAAGCATAAAGTAAATAAACGTGGTAATTAGAATAAGTGCAACAAATGATGCTCCGAACTCCCACAGTTTAGCGATATTCGTATTGCCTTCAAGTAATCTTGAAATACCAAATAAAATTAATCCAAACACAAGTGAAGCAAGTATACCGACACTAAATCCTGTAAATACGTGCTTTTTGTCTTTCTGACGATCCGTTTTATTTAGGAATTCAAGCATGATTGCAATAATTAAAAAGGCTTCTAGACCTTCTCTGATACCCATTATAAATCCTGGTAAAAAATCAATTGAAAACATAGTAATCACTCCTGTATTTTTTTAAATGCAATCACAGTATATTTCATGAGAAAAAAAAACTCAAGGATAATCGTAAACTTTACAAATAGTCTTATAAATTAGTGATAGATACCTAAATCGGTAATAATGTCATACCATTTTTTATGAAAACACCTTCTTTCTTATAAAGAATAAGGAAATTAATTTGATTCATCTCTAATCACTTTGAAAAAATGTAAGATATTATGTAAAATTTTATAAAATAGCGTATATTGTTTTATATAGCCATTAAATTATCGTATGAACACATTTTCATTTGACATTCAAAGTAAATAGGTATATTATACATAGAATGTAGGAGGTGACTTAGTTGATTGGTGATAACATAATTACATTTGAAAAGATTACTTCAACAAATGATTTTGTGAAGGAAAACATTAGTAACTTACAAAATGAAACAATAGTAGTATCTGGAGTTCAGACTAAAGGCCGCGGTAGGAGCAATCATACATGGCATAGTGATGAAGGTAATTTGTACGTAAGCATCTTACTGAAAGACACTGATATAGAGCCGTTTGAACATGTGATTAACGCCAGTGTCTCTTTGATTAGGTTACTTGAAAAGTATAATTTAGAGCCGGTTATAAAATATCCAAATGATATTTTAATTGGGCATCAAAAAATAGCGGGAATTTTAATAGAAAGAGTTATTTCAAATCAAATAGATTGTGTTGTAGGTATAGGGCTAAATGTCAATCAAGTTCAATTTAATATGTTGGGAGACAAAGCCACATCTATGAAAAAGCGATCAGGGAATCGTTATGACCTTGATATTGTATTAAGTGATTTAATTAAAATCTATAACGAAGTGCTCAGGAAAGATCTTAACAGCGCTTTTACTGACTATAAAAGACTCTCTTATGTAATCGGTAAATATGTTGATTTCAATCATAATCGATATATCATCAAGGATGTAGAA
>JBFFKS010000039.1:0-8859 GCA_041555275.1 Xianfuyuplasma sp.
GGCCACCCTCCAACTGGAACGGTGATGATTGCACTGATGTCGCCACCCATTTGTTCTAGTAATGGTTCTATTGCAACATATGCTGCTAAGGTAGCTAATTCAGAATCTGCAAGTGAATCAAATAATCCTGATACTTCACTACCATCAATCGTAACGGTTTCTAAATCTACGGAATCATCTAAGATTCCAGCAGTATTTACCAAATCAAAACCAACAGCTACGATTGCACCTAAGGTTTGTAATTCGGCTTGCCAGTCGATTGCGTATAATTCTTCAACTGGTACTTCAACTGGAACGTCCATGTAATCACTACCTACTTCAATCGCAAGTGGAATCATATTCGTAATCAGTTTACTCTCTGAAATTGCATCAAATAAACCAACAATTTCTTCTTGTGTAATATCACTTAAATCGTTTGTTGTCATATATTCTGAATTCATTAATAGACTTGCACCTTCTGCAATAACGTTAAGTTCATTTCTTAACATTATTTTTTCTTCTGAGAAAGTGAAAGAGAATACAGAATCAAATAAATATAAATTTAAAGGAATAGCTTCTGTATAGTTTTCATCTGTCATAACAATAGTTGATGCGTTTTGAACGAATACATTATTATTGTATCCATCAACGGCATCTCTTAATAAACTTAGTTGTTCCTGTAAATCAGCAGGAATATCAAATGGACCTGTTGATTCCTCAACTGCTAACATTGTTGGTGTATAGTTTGCGTTTAAGTATAGTGCTTCTTCAAGATGTGAATTGACATCCGTCTCTTCTGGAATCAGTGTTAACATACTTTGCATAATGCTTATCATACCACCAAATACAATCATCGTTACAAAGGCACTTACTGTACCTTTTGCTGCACCAATCAATGCACCAACAAGTGGTTTTTTATATCTTCTTTTACGTTTTTTAAGCGCTTTGGCATCAAGTTTTTTCTGTTTTGCCATTGCTTTTTTCTCAGCACGACTTAATCTTCTACGTTTCTCAAGTTTCGCTTCACGTTTTTGTTGTTTTTTAAATGCTTTTACTTCTCTTTTGCTAAGTTTTTGTTTTTTAAATTCTTTTCTTTGTTTTTTACTTGAAGCTTTTTGTAAAGAAAGTTTTCGCTTTTCTTCTGCTTTTTTAAAGTTTCCACCAAAGAATAATAATCTAATTATTCCTGCTAATAACCTAAATAGTATTTGGCCTATAGTAAAGTATAAAACTGTATAAACAATCTTAACAACGAACTGTGCTAAGCCTGTAATAAACGAGATAAAAGCTTCGTTTGTCATTGTTTCTCCTAAGTTTTCCCCTACTGTATTTTCTAAAGCAATAAAAACTGCTTCCCCTAATGTTTGAGCGCTTCCTAGTTCTGGCATGAATCCTTCTGCGTAAACTAAAGCAAATGATAAATTCATTGTCCATAACTGATTAATTACCATTTCTATTGTTAGAAAAAAGAGACCGTAAAAAAGGACCGTTACAATTAATGAATATAACGTCTTCTTAAAACCTCTAATATAACCAATAATAAATCCAATCCCTATCACTGAGAAAAAGATAATATTAAAGTATAATACAAAATCCATATTCGCTGGCATTTCCCTACCCTCTTTCGTTCTGTAGATGTTAATATATATAATTTATAATTATATTGCTTTTGATATCATTATATCACAGAGATATGAAAATTTAGTGAATACAAACTTTTTTTCAATTAGTTGTTTAACTATATTGAAACTATGATAATATTTAATAGAACGATATGGAGGGATTATATGTTTGATAAAATTAATCAACAGAAGAACGTTTTTGAACGAGGGATTATTATTGGAATGGCAACAACGTTCCTTGCATTTGTGTTATTTATGCCTGTAGTAATGATGTTAGGACCAGTTGGTTTTTTCCTCATAGTAATTCCATTTATGGGTGGAGGAATTTACTCAAATAAAAATGTTAAGAAGATCAAAGAGCTTAGTAATGACTTTAAACAAATTTATGTAAGAAATGAACTAGAAAAGGTATTTCCTAATAGCAAGTATTTCTTTGATAAAGGATTTACTGAACAAGAGGTTATAAACTCTAAATTACTACGTAATCAAGATCGTTTCAGTTCTGAAGATATGGTAACTGGAATGTTTGAGAATGTATCATTTAGATGTAGTGATGTTCATCAAAAAGATGTTCGCAAATCAGGGAAAAATAAAAAAGTTGTAACTGTTTTTCAAGGTAGGTTATACGAGTTTGATTTCTTCAAAAACTTTAAATACAACTTATTATTACTACAACCAATTCTTTTTGGACCATTTCTAAATTATAAACGAGTAAAACTCGAGTCTGTTCATTTCAACTCTGAACTTATGGTTTTTGCCAAGGATGAACATGAAGCATTTTATATTTTAACACCTCACTTTATGGAAAGATTACTTGTTCTAGATCGAAAGTATAAAGATAAAATTAGTTTCTCGTTTATTGACAATAAATTATATATCGCAGTAGATAATCGAGTTGATAATTTTGATTTTAGACCCTTTAAGCCTGTAGATAGTAACTTAATTGAAAGTTATCTAGATGAGTTTAAGGATATGAAAGAATTTATTACACTACTAACTCTGACTTCAAGATTATTCAAATAAAAAGAACTGAGTAAATAAAATCAGTTCTTTTTTATTCGTGTCGAATTACTTCAAATCTTTCTAGTTCAACAGACTCATATTCTCTTATTCCAGCCTTTTGTTTTGCGATTGAAACTTGTTCTTCAATGGTATCTATTCCTTCTAGATTTGGTAGAAGAAGACCTGATCTCCTACCACTTCGAACAATTACTCCATATTTTTTAACATCTAATTGATCTTCACTGTCAATAGGTTCTGGGGGATGTAAAACATCCACCTTATAGGTGATTTGATTCAGTTCCTTTTCTATAACAGGACTAAATCTATGATCTCTTGTACCAGCACTAATCGCATTGCTTATAATTTCATCTGCAATACAAGAAGTGGTTGGTCCTGTTGTTCCAACGCAACCTCGTAATCGGTCCCCTATATGTAGGGAAACAAATACGCCTGCCTTGTTTTTTGTTAAGTCTGAATGAAGATTTTGAGGTCTAGGCAACATATGGTTGTTTCGTATATAGTATTCTAAAGACGCCCTTGCTAATGACATGTAGTCATCTTCATTTTCTCTTTTTTCAAAGACAATTTTTTCTTCTTCTTTCATATATTGGGTATCAAATGCTCTTGATATATTTTTTTCTTTTGGAGAAAAACTAGCTACTGCATAGCCTACTCCGAAAGGTCCTTCGTAAGACAGTAACGTAGATTCGACTTCAATGGAATCTAAAAATCCAGCCATCATAATGAAAGAAGATAAACCGCATTCTGCAGCTTTTCTACAAAGTTTTGGTTTTAGTTTCATCATTTTAAGAAAGTCGCCATTCTTCATTGTTTCAGTAATCTGTTCATCAAAAACAGGTCCTTCTTTAGCCAATCCGTAAGGTCCATCTTTTTTGAGTTTGTGAGATAAATCTCCACTTGCTACCCAAATTACTTTTTTATCATCTGGTATTGCAGATTGAATAAGTTTACCAAACTGATAATGTTCAATTGGAGACAATCCAGAAGGACTTAACCTTATAAGTTTATAGTCTTTGTAATAAAGATTTATAAAATACAGAGGAACCATCGTTCCATGATCTAAGGATGAATTCTTCTCACCAAGAGTTCCAGCTGAGATATTTTGTTTTCGTGCTTCAAAAGAAATTCTATCAACTAAATCCTGATCATAGTTTACATGAAAAGTTACATTTCTGGCACCAAATTGATCAAAGGAACCAGACCCCTCTTTTCCTGGAGAAATATGGAAATAGTCCATATATGAATGAGCGTGGGGAGAGGATATAATAATTGTATTGGGTTTTAAACTGGCGATTTCTTTTGCTATTGTGTGATAAGCATCAATCGTATCTTGGATTTTTCTTTCTTCACCTTTTCCTACTTCGGGAATGATTAAAGGTGGATGAGGTACAATGTATGTTTTTAATATTGCCATAAATACTCCTTTCTAAATATTACCTAAATAGATATGTTTAAGTCCTTTTTGTCTACCGATTTTTTCAACACGTTTAAGAGTTTCTAGAGGTGTGATTTCTGTCTTTAACATTTTGTATCCAGGGAAGAACCGTGAGATATGCCAAATGGTGTTTATGCCAAGTGCATAGGCAATGTCATCAGTTATCTTTTCTATATCCTTAAAGCTATCATTAACACCAGGAATGACTAAAGTTGTTACTTCTACATGGACACCATAATCAATCATTCTTCTTATGTTTTTTAATACTGAATCTGCGTCTCCTAAACAGTATTCTTTGTATGTTTGATTGGTTCCTTTGTAATCCACATTTACGGCATCTAAATACGGTAAGATTAAGTCTAGTGTTTCATCTGACATATAACCATTTGTAACCCATATATTTTTTAAACCATTTTCTCTTGCTAGTTTCATAACATCAAGGGCATATTCTAGAAAAATAGTAGGTTCTGAGTATGTATATGAAATGGAAGGTACTCTAAAACTTTTCGCAGTTACTATATGTTCAATAGCCGACATTCTTATTCCTTGGATAAATTCATCAGGTTTTGGGCTTTGTGATATCGAACTATTTTGACACCATTTACAAGACATATTACATCCAACCGATGCGAATGAATATGTCTTTGTTCTTGGCATAAAATGATACAATGGTTTTTTTTCGATGGGATCTACGCTATAAGAAATATATTTTTCATAATTTAAAGCAATCAGGACACCATCTTGGTTTTCTCTAACGCCACAAATACCTCGTTTATGATTACTGATTACACAGTAATGATTACAAACGCGACATTTTACCTTATTATTTTCTAATTTTGTATAGAGCAAAGCTTCCATATGACCCTCCATTAAACGTTAATAAAAATGATATATCCACTACCAATGAATAGTGAAAATGTGATGAACCAGTATAGTAGGATGTACCACACTTCTTTATGACGTTTTTGATGTTCTGATATGATATACAATGTTAGTAGAAGTGAGATAACGTTATATATTAAGTATCCGAAGAAAATCAAAGTAATTAATACTGAAACACCATCATCTGCTTTTGAGAAAAATATGAGGATTGATGAAACAAATACTATTCCAAACAAAATGGAGTAATAAATTGAATGAAGTAATTGTTTGTCTAATAATTTTAATTTGTTTTCTTTCATTAACAATCTCACACTAATCACTCCTAACAACTATTTTTTAGTAACTGCATAAGCTACTGCTGTAAGGAAAGATAGAATTAAGGATAGAATGAAGAAGAATATCGTTATGTACACCATACCAATGACGGTCCAATCTACCCCTTCATCTGCAATCCATATCATAATGCCACCTAAAGTAATTAACCATGAATTTACGCTGAAAACTAATAATAAGATAAATGGTAGATATTGTAGTTTGCTTTTTTTAACGGTAGTAACTTCATTACCGTTTGCATCTAAGTAAGTATACTTTCTTGATCTTCCACCTAGTATTCTAGTTACTATATAAAGAGCGATAACACAAAACAAGATAAAGTAGACGAGTAGTGAGTTCTCTCCCTTAACGAGAGTTCTTAAATTAAAATTGGTAAAGAAATATCCACCGATTACAATAACGATTAATAAAACAAAGAATTGAATGACCAAATAAATAGCGAATCTGATGAAAATGTATACGAGTTTTGTATCAGTCTCTCTTTTAAAGAAAGGTTTAAATACAATATATCCAGGGACTAATATAACTAGTATATAAGTAAACCAAATGTCATTAATATCCATAAAAGACAAGATGATAAACAACCATAATGATGGATAGAAGAACATATCGGCAATATCATTTGATATAAAATATTTGTGTTTATTTTTCACAAAACATCCCTCCTAAAAATAAACAAGCAGCTAAGAATTCGTATTCTTGGCTGCTTGTTTATATTATATCATAAATTAATCTTTGCTTACTAGCGCTTTATAAAGTTCTGTTACATATGTTTCACCATTTAAATCATATTCAACAGTGATAATTACTCCATAGATAGAAAATTCGTCTAGAAAATGAAATGTATAGTCATAATCATCCACAAAATCTTCTGTGTAGAGTGTGGTGTTAGAAGTTGTTTCTGTAATGGTAAGAGTATATTTTATATTCTCTACTGATTCACTATGATTTGTTTGATCAAAATCAATTAATAACAACGATAAGTGTTTATCTAGACCAACGATAAAATCGTTCGTTAAATGATAAAAAGAGTCTAATCGATCACTATTATTCCAGTTTATTGGTATATCAAGTTCAATGTCGGGTGTGATTCCGTCTTCGATAAGATTACTATTCTCGTTTACTAAAACGGTATTACTTGAGATTACGATAATCGAACCATTTGGTAACACAGTAAGTTCAATTGCAGCAGTTCCACCACCAGTATCTTGGCCGATGATTGTTCCTAACTCCATATCCTTCACAATAGATGTGAAGAGATTTGCTGCACTATAAGAAGCATTTGATGTAAGGATATAGAAGTTCGCATCAATTGCTCTATCAATTCTTGAATTGTATTTTTCAGTTCTCATTTGTCCTGTGTGGGGATTTGTAATGGGAATTTCGATTGTTTCATTTGTTAAATAAGTAAGTAGTTCCAAAACACCGACAAGTGCTCCTCCTGGGTTGCAGGTAAGATCGATAATGACATCGGCATCTTTTGGAATGTTGCTTAGTTGTGATAAGTAGTCTTTTGTTTCAAAACTAAATCCATTTACTTTGACATAATATCCATAAACGAGGTTTTCTAGTGTGAATTCTTCAGTCTCTAAATCACACATATTTTCAGTTCTTGCAATTTGGTATTTATCTTGTTTTGATCCTTCTATAAATTCTGTTTCATATAAGTAATTTACTTCGTTATAACCAATCGTAACGATACTTGTATGAGGATCATTCAAGTCAGATAGAAAGTCCTCTAAAGCGTGATGGAAATTGGTAAATGAGTCTTGTGAAGTCAAATTATAAGATTTAATTAGGGTTTGATATGAATCGATTTCCTGATAGTCTTTTAGACCATAAAAATGGTCAAAATACATTGTTAAGTACTTTTCAGTATGTTCTGCGATAACGTCTAGATCTAGTGTTTCATCAGGGGCGAATAATGTTTCTAGTCCTTGGTAATCAGATTTAAAATCAAGGATGAATAAATCTGTTCCCATTTCATAGACATTAATCATACTACCTGTTAAAAATAGATTAGCTAGATATAGTGGAATAAAATAATCCCCATCATCGATTACGATATCCATATCATAATCATCTAGATCGATTAACATCGATGGATCAACACCATTGATTTCAATATCAAGGATGTTTAATAATGTATGGTAATCAAAGTCAAAACCTTCATTTAGGTAATCATAGAAATTCAAATCATTCACAAATACTGTATTTCTTACCGCATTAAATTCGATTAGGAAGGTAACCTTACTACCATATTCACTTTTTAATAAACCAGGCATTCGAACGTCATAAGATAAAACCAAACTATTCGCTTTTGAAATTTCGAGATTGATAATACCTTCATCCATCATTGAAATAAATTCAGTTACTTTGATGTATGATATTCCTTGATCATCAGAACTAACATAAGTGTTTAATTCTTCAACTTGAAAATCAAACTCACCAGTTAGATCAGTTATATTTAATGTCTTGCCAATACTCATATCAACATCGTCTTCAATTGGAGTGTTATTATCTTTTACAGGATTACATCCAACCAAGACTAAGATAAGTGATAAATAAGCAATTGGTTTCATTATTTGCTGTAGTAATTTCATATATTACTCCTTAAATAAACCGTAATTATAGGTGTAGTTATTTACCTATTATCCACCTTAAATTATACCACAAGAATTCTTCGGTAACAAATAACTATGATAATATCATATATTACCTTTATAGAAGTAAAAAAGCAGAAAATCACGAAATAGAAATAAAAAAAACAGAAGCTAATCATGAGTGATTAACTTCTGTTACTTATTGTGCTTGATTACCAAAAAAAATCTCAATTATATCTTCCATAATTTGATAGGTTAAAGGCGCATCAGTCTGTAGTTTTAAGTTTGTTGATTCAGTGTGATAATAAAACGCAAAACACTCGATAAAGTACCCATATGTATCTTGTGTGTAATTAGGATGAGTAAACATGTTATTTGCTTCTTCAGTAAAGGCACTCTCAAATTCATCAAAAGAAAATTCTAGTAAATGTGCATAATATGCACCAACTAATTGGAGTATTAGACTAGTTGATGTTCCTTGATATCCGATTTTTGCGACAAATGGGTCACAACATAGTCCAGGTCTATCATCAACAGTATCTCCTTTAGGATCTCCGATAATGGGTTCTCCCTTTAAATCCCAGTACTCATAAACATCAGTAATGTTTTCATCAACTAGTACGATTCTGACATTACTATTAACCATGTCTTCTAGTATTCTTACATCAAGGTTTGATAATGTTAAAATCATTCTTTCTGATGAAATATAGTCTTGATTATCATAAGGTAAGTATATCATTTGTTTTAATGCATCAAATTTTGCATTATCATTGATTACTGCACGTAAATCTTCACTAATTAAACGATAAACACCTACATTAATTGTGGTATCGACGAATAGTTTTGTGCCATTACCACATCCTAAATTATATTCGCCAGATACAATTAATTCGTAATCTATATCATTCTCTAAATCATTAAATTGGATTTGTTGATTGTCTTTTGTGATTGGAATTGATTCAACTAAAACACCATCATTATA
>JBFFKS010000040.1:0-8787 GCA_041555275.1 Xianfuyuplasma sp.
AATCGCAATTATTTATGGGGCAGATGCTGTATTTATAGGTGGTAAAAAATTTAGTTTGAGAGCAAGAGCGTCCAATTTTGAAATTGATGATATAAAAGCTGCATGTGACTTTGCTCATCTTTATAATAAAAAAGTATATGTCACAACCAATATTCTTCCTCATAATGATAATATTGATGGGTTAGTTGAGTATTTGAAAGACCTCGAAAATGCTGGTGTTGACGCTATTATTTGCGCCTCTCCTATCATCATTGATACTGCCAAACAAGAAACTGGTCTAGAAGTACATATATCAACACAAATGTCCTTGTCAAACTATGAAAGTGTAAATTTTTGGTATGATGAAGGTGTGAAAAGAGTTGTATTGGCAAGAGAATTAAGTAAAGATGAAATTTTAAAGGTTAGAGAAAATACGAAATGTGACATCGAAGTGTTTATTCATGGTGGAATGTGTGTATCATATTCTGGTAGATGCACGTTATCAAATAACATGACAGATAGAGATGCGAATCGTGGTGGTTGTGCACATAGTTGTCGATGGAATTATGATCTGTATGATGGAGAAACAAAACTTAATGAAGACACAGCGTTTTCAATGAGTTCGAAAGATCTGCAGACAGTTAAACATATATCTGATTTAATTGATATTGGTGTAAACTCACTTAAAATTGAAGGAAGAATGAAATCAATTCATTATATTGCAACAGTTGTTAATACTTATCGTCGATTAATCGATGATATTTGTGATGATTATGAAATTGATTTACCAAAATATTTGTTGGAAATTAAGAAAGCCGAAAACAGATTAACATCACACGGTTTTATGGATGGAATGACAACAATAGATGAACAGTTATATAATATGCGTAGTGAGCAACCAACACAAGAATTCATTGGGTTAGTACAGGAATACGATGAAGAAAATTTTATCGCTACAATAGAACAACGTAACTATTTTTCTCCAGGAGATGAAGTGGAAGTATTTTCTCCCAAAAGAGAGAACCTAAAATTCAAGGTAGAAGAAATCATAGACGAAGAAGGAAATATACTTGATGCAGCACGTCATCCAAAGCAAATTCTAAAAATATTTGTACCTTTTAAAGTCGATAAATATGATATGATACGAAAAATAAAGAATAAAGGTTGAAAAATTCTATATATATAATATAATAAGCGTAGATTACAGCATGAATTCACAAAGGAGTTTTTAAACTCCTTTTGTTAAGGAAAGGTGGCACTTTATGAAAAAACCAGTAATCATTGCCGTAGCAGGTGGTAGTGCATCAGGAAAAACTACTGTGGTAGATAAAATTGTAATGAGTTTTCGTGATGAAGATGTTACAGTAATTAAACATGATGATTATTATAAAGATCAAAGTGATATTCCAATGAATGAAAGAATCAAAATGAATTATGATCATCCATTTAGTCTTGATAATGATTTAATGTTCCAACAAATTCTTTCTTTGTTAAAAGGAAATACAATAACTAAACCAACTTATAACTTTGAAATGCATACAAGAAGTGATGTCACTGAAGAAATAAGTCCTACACAAATTATTATTTTAGAAGGAATCTTAATCATGGAAGACCAACGTATTAGAGACTTGTGTGATATTAAGTTATTCGTTGAAGCGGATGATGATTTAAGATTTATTAGAAGATTAAAACGTGATATGGCTGAACGTGGTAGAAGCCTAGATAGTGTTGTAAACCAATACTTAACAACAGTTAAACCAATGCACTTTGCATTTGTCAAACCAACAAAGCGATATGCGGATGTAATTATCCCAAATGACATTGAACATGACGTAGCAGTTGATCTAATCATCACCAAAATAAAATCTATCATTTCTAATCAAGATATAGTATAATTATTAAATATAATGGAGGTATTAACATGGATAAAGCTTATCAATTAACCCCTCAAGGGTTGTTAGATTTACAGAACGAATTAGAAAGATTAAAAACAGTTGATCGTCAAAGAAACCTAGAAGCACTAAAAGATGCTCGTGCACAAGGAGACTTGTCTGAAAATGCAGATTACGATTCAGCAAGAGACGAGCAAGCATCAATTGAAGCACGTATCAAAGAAATTGAAGGCATCTTAAAAAATTATCAAATCATTAAGGAAGATCTTTCAAATAAAGTAAATATTGGGAAAACTGTAGTAATCAAAGTAGGAGATATGCCAGATACACTTTATACAATTGTTGGTTCACTAGAAGCGGATCCGCTTAACAACAAAATATCAAATGAATCACCAATTGGTAAAGGGATTATCGGTAGTAAAAAAGGAGCAAAAGTTACAATTAAAACTGAAACCGGGCGCGACATCGTTGTTAAAATAGTTGACGTTAAATAAGAGTGTCTTGTACATTCTTATTTTCATTTTGGAGGTAAAAATATGATTGGTATTATTGGAGCAATGGATATTGAAGTCAAGTTAATACTTGAAGAAATGAAAAATATAAAAGAAGTGAAATACGGTATTAGAACATTCTACGAAGGTAAACTAAACAACCGAAATGTAGTAGTTGTTTTGGCAGGAATAGGTAAAGTAAATGCTGGAATTACAACCTCATTAATGCTTACAAAATATCAAATCCAATACTTAATAAATGTTGGAGTTGCTGGTGGGCAAAATGGAGTTAAACATAAAGATGTAGTTATTAGCAGTGAAGTACTGTATCATGATGTAGATGTATCACGATTTGGTAAATATCTACATGGGCAAATTCCTGGATTAAAACCACTCTTTTATGCGGATAGCAAATTATTAGCAGCTACAGATAAGGTGTTAAAAGAATTAGATCTTAATCATGTTATAGGTAAGATTGCTTCTGGTGACCAGTTTGTTTATGAGAAAGAGAAAATTAAAGAAGTCAACAAACTATACACGGATATATATGCAGTCGAAATGGAAGCTGCTGCAATAGCTCATACTGCTACAGAATATCAAGTGCCATTCATTATATATCGTAGCATATCAGATGTTTTGGATGATGAATCACAAGCTGATGATTTTTACGAATTTCTAGATGAAGCTGCTCATAATGCAGCACGTGTCTTATTGGAACTTGTAAAGGAATTATAGATGGATTACATAAAACTTGATGATCACAATATTCCCCTACTTATAATGAAAAAAAAGAATAAAAATACATACTTTCATTTTAAAAGTGATGGCTTTATTCAAATCAATCAATCAAGATATCAATCCAAAAGAGACATCTTAAATTATATCAAAAAGAATAAACAATTGTTTATTGAAAAATACTTAAAAAATTGTGTATATCAAAAAGATTTTACAGCATATTATATTTGGGGTAAAAAGTATAAAATTGTAAAAAACGAAAAAGATACTCTAGTTGTTGATGATGAAAAGGAATGTGTTTATGAGCCTAAAGTTGATACTGACCAGTTAAAGAGTATTTATAAAATTACTGAAAAAAATATCATGTTTGAATATCTTGACGCGCTTAAAAATCAGTATATGGATAATGGATTTGTAAATATAGATGACATTACACTTAAAACTAGATATACAAAAACGAGACATGGAAGTTGTAATCCAAAAAAACGAACTATAAATATTAATTTGCATTTAGTAAATTTGGATAAAGAATTTACTGAGTATGTATTTTTACATGAAATTGCACATTTAAATGTAGCAAATCATTCATCGAATTTTTATGATTTACTACAAAAATTATTACCAAATTATAAAGATATAAAGAAAAGATTAAAACAGCAAAGACTAGGGTGATTAGATGTTTTTACCTATATCAAAAGAAGACCTTATAAAACAAGGAATAGAACAATTAGATTTTATTCTTATCAGTGGTGATGCTTATATTGATCATCCTTCTTTTGGTGTTGCTATAATCTCAAGAATGCTTGAGTCATATGGATATAAAGTAGGTATTATTCCCCAACCTAATATTAAGAATAGTAATGATTTTAGAGAACTGGGAACTCCACGTTTAGGATTTCTAGTGACAAGTGGGAATATTGATTCAATGGTAAATCACTACTCTGTATCCAAAAGACGAAGACAAAAAGATATGTATTCACCTGGTGGAAGAATGGGATTGCGTCCTGATTATGCTACAGTAAGATATTCTGCAAAAGTTAGAGAACTATATCCGAACACACCAATTATTTTAGGTGGAATTGAAGCTTCCTTAAGACGATTGGCTCATTATGATTATTGGGGTGACAATGTAAGAAAAAGTATCCTTTTGGATTCAAAAGCAGATTTGTTAATATATGGAATGAGTGAATTATCAATTATTGATGTTGCAGATTACTTAAATAGTGGCCTTGACATTAAAGATATTATTTTTATAAAAGGAACAGTATATAAAACAAAAAATGAAAACTATATTCCAAATGATGCAATTAAATTGCCTTCTTACGATGAAATATTGGATAGTAAGCAGAAATATGCGGAAAGTTTTAATATAAAGTATCAAAATATAGATCATATCAGTGCCAAACCTTTACTTGAAACGTATCGGAATCATTATGTAGTTCAAAATCCACCAAATCGTCCTATGACACAAAAAGAAATGGATAATGTATATAATTTATCCTATGAGAGAAATTTCCATCCTATTTATAAAAAACTAGGTCATGTACCAGCTATTGATGAAGTGAAATTCTCAATTATTAGTAATAGAGGATGCTATGGGGGATGCAGTTTTTGCGCCCTAACATATCATCAAGGACGCATTATTCAATCTAGAAGTAAAGAATCTATTGTGAACGAAGCGAAAATCATCACTACATATCCAGATTTTAAAGGTTATATTCACGATATTGGGGGCCCTACAGCAAATTTCTATGACGTTGCATGTGATAAGCAAAAAGATTTAGGAGTTTGTTTATATCGTCAGTGTTTAGAAGATAAACCTTGTCCATTACTTAAGGTTTCTCATAATAATTATTTAGATATTTTGCGTGAGGTTAGATCACTAGACAAAATTAAGAAAGTCTTTGTTAGAAGCGGAATCAGATATGATTACGTAATGTATGATGAAAATCAAGAGTTCTTTAGCGAATTGGTTAAACATCATGTTTCAGGGCAACTAAAAGTTGCTCCAGAACATATTAGTGATGTTGTTCTAGAAAAAATGAACAAACCAAAAAGAGATCTTTATGATCGATTTGTTAAACGTTTTTATGAGCTCAATAACAAACATGATAAAAATCAATTCTTAGTGCCATACCTTATGAGTAGTCATCCAGGGAGTACTTTAAAAGAGGCAATCGAATTGGCATGTTATATTAGAGACTTGAAATACTATCCTGAGCAAGTGCAAGACTTTTATCCAACACCGGGTACACTAGCAACTTGTATGTACTATACAGGACTTGATCCAAGAACAAATGAAAAAGTATACGTGCCTAAATCAAAAGAAGAAAAAGCAATGCAACGAGCATTGATTCAATACAAGAATCCTAAAAACTATGATCTTGTCTACAAAGCACTAAAAAAGGCTAATAGATTAGATTTGGTTGGATTTTCAAAACAATGTTTGATTAGACCAAGACCGAACAACAAATAGACAAAATCAAACGATTAAAGTATAATTGGTTTAGTATGACTGGAGGATATTATGATACATTTATTATTAAAAACAAAACAATTTATACCAACTGAATTTCATGATTCATTTTTTGATATAGATTTTCAGCAACTATACAAAAGCGGAAAAAGAATTATTTTAACAGATCTTGATAATACGTTGATTAGTTATGAAGAGAATAAACCAACAAAAGTGATTTTAGATAAAATTAAAGAGTTAGAGACAATGGGGTTTGAAGTTGTCCTAATTTCAAATAACAGTACGAGTAGAATAGTTGATTTCTGCGAAGGAACAAATTTGAAAGGGTTTGGGAATGCCCGAAAACCATTAAAAATCGGTTTCAAAAGAGCACTAAATTCTACAAGTCTGAATAATAAAGAAAAAACTATTATTGTTGGAGATCAACTAATGACAGATATTTTTGGAGCAAATCGCTTCAAAGTAGATTCAATACTTGTTAATCCTCTAAAGAAAAAAACTGAAAAATGGTATACAAAAATTAATAGAAAAATTGAAAATAGAATGCTGATTAAAATAAAGAAAAAATATAAGGAAACATATCAATTATTATGTCTAGATAAAAGGAAGTAACTTATGGAAGAATTGCATTGTATTGGTTGTGGAAGTATTATCCAAAGTACCAATGACACAAAACCGGGATTCATCCCGAAAAGTAAATTAGAAAACAATAGCGAAGACGTTGTATGTCGTCGTTGTTTTAGATTACGTAATTATAACGAGGTAACACCACTAAGCATCACACAAGAAGATTTTTATGAAGTTGTAAGCAAAATTGGGAATACGGATTCCCTCGTTGTAAAAATAATTGATATCTTTGATATTGAAGGAAGTCTGATTCCTCAAATTGCAAAATTAACAAATCATAATGATTTAATAATTATTGCAAATAAGGTAGATTTGTTACCAAAAAGTGTGAAGGAACCAAAATTACTCCATCATATTACAAAAATAATTAGTGATAATAATTTAAAACCTTTAAATATTTATTTAATGAGTGCGCTTAAGTACAAAAATATTGATAAAATAATTGATGAAATTATAGATTATGCTGAAGGTAGGAATATCTATGTTGTGGGTGCAACTAATGTTGGTAAATCGACCTTTATTAATACACTCTTAAAATCATACGCAGCAAGTACACAGGATGTTATCACCGTCTCGTCAAATGCAGGAACGACACTTGATCTTATCGAAATATCTATTGGTGAAAACTATATAATTGATACACCCGGTTTGATTAATGAAAATCAAATAACACATTACCTATCTAAAAAAGCTTTGAGGATGGCTACACCAAAAAAAGAAATAAAACCAGTTTCATTTCAACTTCAAGATCAGCAAACCTTATTTATTGGTGGGTTGGCTAGAGTTGATTTTGTGAAAGGGGATAAAACATCATTCATTTGCTATTTCAGTGAGTTTTTAAAAATTCATCGAACTAAACTTCTTAATGCAGATGAATTATACGAAAATCAAAACCGAAAATTACTAACTCCACCTTATGAAGGTGATGATGAATATAATTTAGTAGCTCATAATTTTAAAGTGACTTCAAGATATAAATCTGATATCGTATTCCCAGGTCTAGGATTTATAACTGTAAAAGGAGATGTGTCTATAAAAGTATATGTAAAAGAAGGCACAACCCCTTATATTAGGGAGGCTTTAATTTAATGATTAATGAGTTAGAGAAAAAATTAAAGAAGCTTTATGCCAGTAAACCACATCGTTTTGCACATGTACTAGGTGTTAGAGACACTGCAGTCAAACTGGGGTTACAACACAATGTAGATATAAAAAAACTTGAGATTGCTGCGTTGCTCCACGATATTACAAAATATTTTCCGTTTGAAGGGAATGTAAAACTAATTACTAAGTATTATGATAATTCTGAAAAGATTATTAAGGAGTACAATAAGGAAATTTTACACGCATTTAGTGCAACTGTTGTTGCACAAAATGAATATGGAATCACAGATTCTGATATACTAGATGCAATAAGAAGTCATACAATTGGGAAACCAGCAATGAGCCCTTATGAACAAATCCTATTTGTCAGTGACTATATTGAACCAAACAGAACATATGAATCATGTATAAGAGTTAGAAAAATCGCTGAGACATCTCTTGATTTAGCAACATTTACAGCACTTGATGATTCGATTAAATATTATGAAGCAAGAGATGGATTAATTCCTAAAACAGCTTATGAAGCAAGAGAATACTATAAACAACTATTGGAGGAACCAAAATGAAAAAAATAGAAATTGTAATGAATGCTTTAGAAAGTGTTAACCTAAGTGATATTGTTATTTATGATATGCGTGAAAAATCACCTTTCTTCGATTATTTTGTAATTTCAAGTGCAACTAGTGATCGTCAGTTGCAAGCCGCAGTTAATCATATATCAAAAGATTTAATGGAACACAAGTTTGAATCGCCTACAGTAGAAGGTAAAAATTCGAATACTTGGATATTGGTTGATGCAAAAGATATAATTATAAACATTTTTACAAAAGAAGAGCGTGAGTATTATAATCTTGAAAAAATGCTAGTAGAGATTGGCAAAGTAGAACTAAAAGATATTTAATGATTTACGAAAAATTTGCTCTCTATTACGATCAATTTTTAGATGATAAATTATATGATGTCTACTATCGATTAATATCAAAATATCATAAAGAAGGAACTGCTATAGACTTAGGGACTGGGACAGCGCCACTTGCTATAAAATTAGCAAAAAATAATTTTCATGTTACTGGGACAGATACATCAGAACACATGTTGGAACAAGCCTATAATAATGCCGTTTTAGCAGATGTACATATCAATTTATTTATTCATGACATACTTAGTCCACTACCTCAAGATTATGATGTAATAACTATGGCAAGTGATGTAATTAATTACCTAGAAGATGAAAATGAAATGATTCAGGCATTTAAAAATATAAAGAACGCAATGAATAAAAATAGTATCTTTGTATTTGATTTTTTAAGAATTTCATATTTAAATAAAATTGATAATTATAAGGAAGATATTTTGCTTGAAGATGAATTACTTGAATGGAGTGTAGTGAAAACAAATCTAGAAAATCAGATCAAACATACGCTGAAATTTGGAAAAATCAAAGAAGTTCACTATCAAAAAACATATACTATAAAGAAATTTA
>JBFFKS010000041.1:0-8717 GCA_041555275.1 Xianfuyuplasma sp.
GATACTCGATCCTATTTTTATAAAGAACTCATCAACCTTATTTCCTAGTTTAATACCAATAAAAATTCCTAATAAACTTGTGATTACCATTCCTGTTACTGTACCGATTAAAATAAATAACGGAAACTGTGCATCCGCACTTAACGCAATTGCAGTTAACTGAGTTTTATCTCCTAGTTCACCAATAAAGAATGCAAGTGCCACTGTGATTGTTGGTCCATATTTCGATCCTGTTTTCTTTTCTTCATCATCAGTATCGCTTTTTAAATTCCATACTCCAAATATTACAAAACTGAATCCAGCTACAATACTTAATGTATTTAGAGGTATTATATAACTTAAGGAGCTTCCGAGTAATACAGCGAGTGCATGATTAAGAAATGATCCTAAAAAGACTCCTAGGATCACATTTCTTATTTTATATTTCGTAGCAAATGCCATTGCTAATATCTGCGTTTTATCTCCCATTTCCGCTACGAAAATTAAAAGAAACGCACGTAGTAACTCTGAAGCCATAAAATCACCTATTCACTTATTATAGTTATTGCCTTATTTATCGTGTTTTGAAAATTCTCTAAATCAACTGTAATCCAATTAACATCAAACTGATTATTAAAGAATGTGAATTGTTTTTTTGCCAAATTTCGAGAATGTTGTTTGATTTTTTCAATGGCTTCTTCAAGAGTATATTCTGCTCTAAAGTATTTATACAACTCTTTATACCCTATTGCCGATACACTATTTGAGTTTATACCATCATTAAAGAGTTCTCTTACTTCATAAAGTAACCCATCATCAATCATCTTATCAACTCTATCATTGATGATTTCATATAGTTTATCTCGTTCTAAAGTTAGTCCTATAATCTTAAAATCATAGACTGGGATATCTTTATTATTATTTTCTGATATTTTGTTTTTTTCACTTCTAGAAATTGCTTGAAGTACTCTTTTTCGATTATTCATATGAATTGAGAGTGAAGCTTCATAATCTTTTTCCTTTAAAACATTATGTAACTCTTCACTTGAAAACTCACTATACAGTTCCTCTACATCGTCATCTCTTTTGGTGTCTTCAAAGTTGTAATCATACAATACACTTTTAATGTATAGACCAGTTCCACCAACGATTAGAGGTGTCATTCCTTTTTTTTCAAACTCTGTTATTTTTTCCCTAACAAGTTTTTGAAATAACGCTACGCTAAAATTTTCAGTTGGTTCTAAGAAGTCTATAAGGTGATGTTTTATTCCTTCTTTTTCTTCTTCTTTTACTTTTGCACTTCCGATATCAAGACGTTTATACACTTGAATACTATCCCCTGATATTATCTCGGTTTTTAGATATTTTGCTAATGAAATCGATAATTTTGTTTTCCCTATTCCTGTTGGTCCGACAACGACAATAATCATTACATTATCCTTTTAAACATTTTCTCAATGTCAGAAACAGTAAATTTAATAATTACTGGTCTTCCATGAGGACATGTATAGGGATTTTCACAAAGGGATAAATCATGAAGTAACTTTTCGATTTCATTTTTATTAATAAATTTATTTGCTTTTATAGAGTGTTTACATGATAGATTTTTTGCGAGTGAATCACGTACATCACCAATCGTAACGTCCTTGCCCTCTAAAACATACTTAACCATTTCTTCTGCATAATCCTTTTCATAATTTTGGATAAACCATGTTGGTACGTGGGTTATATCAACGCCATTATAGTTATTAGGGATTAAAGATAACCCAAGTGGTTTCAAAGTGTCTAAATTATCTCGCAAAGCAATTACTTCTTGATTTGATAAATCAAGTGTAATTGGAATTAACAGTTCATAAGTTTCAACATTAACTTCACTCATTCTTTTATAGTAATTTTCGTAACGAATTCTTTCGGCAGCAGCGTGTTGATCAATAATATAAAGTCCTTCTTCATTTTGCGTTAACAAATAAGTACCTAAGTATTGTCCAATATATTCAAGTTCAGGTAGTTTATCGGTTTTTGGTGTGATAATTTCTTTGATTGGTTCAAAGTTATCTTCTGATATGAAGAATTCTTTTTTTTCTTTTTTCTTTTCTACAATATTACTAATATAATTAACAAAATCATCTTTTACTAGATTCGGTTTGTTTTCATCTGATATTTTTAAATTTAGTTTCTCGTATTTATATTCGTTTTCTACAACTTTTTCTTTCATTTCAGGAATCAACATTAATGTTTGTAGTTTTTCTGTAATTGTATTTCTAATTAATGATAACAACATACGCTCTTCTGTGAATTTAACTTCAAGTTTCTGAGGATGAATATTCACATCAATTAGCAATGGATCTAAATCGATTTTCAGAAAAACAATAGGGTATTTCCCAATAGGTAAGTATGTACGATATCCTTCTGTCACTGCATTGATTATTTTATTATTTTTTATCATGCGACCATTCGCAATTAATGTTACATGATTTCGCGAAGAACGGTTAAACATTGGTTTTGTCAGGTATCCACTAATTTTAAAATACTGATTTTCATTTTCATAATATACCATGTTTTTTATTATATCTAGTGAATAAATATTTGATAGTACTTTTAAATAATCATTTGATCCTGGAGACTTAAATAGCTGACGATTATTGTTTGTCAATGTAAATCCGATTTCAGGATGTGAAAGAGATATCTTATTAATATAATCTACTATAAAAGACAACTCAGTATTCGTTGCTTTTAAGTGTTTTAATCTTGCTGGAGTATTATAGAATAAGTATTTTACACTAACCACAGTTCCTTTTCTTGGTGCATATTCTCCTTCTTCTATTAGCTCTCCTTTTAATAAAAAAATTCTATTACCAATTTTACCTTCACTACTAATAATCTCTAAATGTGAAACAGATGCGATACTTGGGATAGCTTCTCCTCTAAATCCAAGGGTACCAATATGGAAAAGGTCATGAGAGGTTTTGATTTTAGAAGTTGCATGTCTTTTCACACTCATCTTCATATCTTCTAAACTCATTCCATCTCCATCATCAGCAACTTTGATCTCATTAAGACCAGACTCCAACAAATCAATGCGAATATCCATACTGTTCGCATCAATAGCATTTTCGACTAATTCTTTTACAACACTTGCCATATTTTCTACAACTTCTCCTGCTGCAATTAAGTTACTTAGTGAGTCATCTAGTTGAATAATTTTACCCATAGTAATACCTTCTTTCTACTGATACTATTATATATTAAATAGTCTAAATAATCTATGACATAATAAAAAAGAAGTCTAAAAAAAGACATCTTTTTATTGTAACACCTTATTTTCTTAAAATTGCTCTTACCAGTGATGCTTCTACACCTTTTAGCTTTAGTGGTAAACATATAAGTTCATAGGTTCCCTCTTCAATATCTTTTAACCTAAGACCTTCAAGAATTACGATTCCATTGCTTAACAGGTTTTTATGTGTAGGATGTCCTTCTTGTGCTCTCTCGATACCTAAAGCGTCTGTACCTACACCTCTTATTCCTTTTTCAAGAAGATAGAAACTACCTTCTTCACTAAGAAATACAAAGTCATTTAGGAAGTTCTCTGAATAACTGTTTTTTGTTTTAAATAAGACAAAATCATTATTCTGAATAGCGAACTTTTCTAAATCCTGTTTCTTAATTGAATGTTCTACATCTGTTAAATCTAATACTTTTGCAGACCCTAATAAAGGGTCTAACTTTTCTGTATCACTTGTTTCTCCACCTTTTATCATATGTAATGGATAATCAACGTGAGTTCCTGTGTGTAAATTTAGTTTCACTGAAGTATCATGGACCGAAGATGTTTCATGAGTCGCATTTTCCATAAACACAGGTTTATTTCCTTTATTGTCTTTATATGTTTGCATGTCTTTGTGAATCAACATAGATATATCATAAATCATCTATTTCCTCCCCATAAAGCGAATTAATCAATTCTTTAATTTCATTATAATTTTTGTAAATCATTGGTTTCTTCAAGGATTTACTCAATTTATCAATTATTGTCCATGTTGATTCGATTTCATCCCATCTTGTAAATAATGTTCGATGATTATTTAATAAGTCTAGCAACAATTTTTCATATGCTTCTGGTGTGTTTTCTAAGGACTGACAACTATGACAATAATCAAGTTTAGCTGGAACAATATGTTCCCCCAAACCAGGTTCTTTTACGTTAAATTGGAACATAACTCCTTCTTCAGGAGCAACTTTTATTACCAATTGATTCTTTGATTTATTTTGATTTGGCCATAAATCTTCACTACCTTCAGTAGATTTAAAATTGATAATTATTTCTGATCTCTTTTCATCTAAATTTTTACCAGTTGTGAAGTAAAAATGTACACCTCTCCATCTTTCATTACTAATCGAAGCTTGCGCAAAAACAAAGGTTTCTGTATTTGAATTTGGATGTACTTTATCTTCATTTAAATACCCATCATATTGTCCAGTTATGACATCTTTTGGAAGGATTTTAAAGTCTTTTAGAACTTTGACTTTTGCATCTTTAATGTCTTCTGAATTATATGTTTTTGGTTTCTCCATAGCAATTAAGGATGCCATTTGTAAAAGATGACTTTGAAGCATATCTTTTAGTGCCCCTATCTTGTCGTAGTAACCTCCTCTCGAAAGGATACTTTCTTTCTCTTTTGCAATTATGTGGACACTCTCAATCGTTTCATTATTCCACGCTTGTTCAAATATTTTATTTGCAAAACGGACAACCAATATATTTTGAATCATCTCTTTGCCTAAGTAATGATCAATTCTATAGATTTGAGATTCATCAAAATAATTCCATAGATGCTTATTGATGTTTTTTGCACTCTCTAAATTTTCTCCGAAAGGTTTTTCAAATACAATTCTTTTATTGGTTTGACCTTTTTTTATCAAACCAGAATCACTTATTCCTTGTGCGATTGCTGGAAATAGAACTGGTGGAACTGCCAAATAAAACATTGATTCTGTAATGTTATCTTCATTCATTTGTTCCTGTAGTTTTTTGTAGCCTTCAACTTGATTAATATCAATGTTAATGTATTTCATATATGGTACTAGTCTATCCCAATCAACTTCTTCTTTTACGTGTGTTTTTGCGTCCTCGATGTAATCTGTCAATGTACAGTCTTTTCGTGCCATACAGTAAATTTGAGTATTATTATCTAAATGTCCTTTTTTTAATAAAGAGTCTAATGCTGGTATGAGTTTTTTGTACATTAGATTTCCGGTTGATCCAAAGATGGTAATTGCTTTTTTCATTATTTTTTGTAGACCTTATGTCCGCCAAATTCGTTACGCATTGCTGCAACAATTTTTTCAGCGAATTTTTCATCGTCTTTCGACTTATATCTACTAAACAAAGCTTGCGTTATAACAGGTATAGAAACTTTTAGATTCAATGCTTCTTCTATTGCCCATTGTCCTTCACCACTGTCATCAACTTTACCAACTATTTCTGCTAGTTTAGGATCTTTTGTCACAGCACTCAATACCATATCCATTAATAGACCTTCAATAATACTTCCGTTTGCCCACACTTTTGCTACCTCTTTATAATCTAAATCATATGTGGAAGCTTCTAACAAATCAAAACCCTCTCCGATTGCTTGCATCATACCATATTCAATGCCATTATGAACCATTTTAACAAAATGTCCAGAACCTGATTCTCCCATATATCCATAACCATCTTTGGTTGCAATGGCTTCGAAAATTGATTCTACTTGATTAAACACTTCTTTGTTTCCACCAATCATTAAACTAGCACCATCTCTTGCACCACTTGTTCCACCACTTGTACCAACATCCAATAAATGAATATCTTGTTCAGCTAATAAGTGATATCTCCTCACTGAATCAGTGTATCGAGAATTTCCACCATCTATGATAATGTCGCCTTTATCAAGTAAATCTCTTAATTCGTTGATAACTTGATCTGTAGTTTCACCTGCTGGAACCATCACCCATATCACCCGTGGTTTTTTTAATGACTGTACCAATTCTTTGAGAGAATTTTTGTATTCTATTCCTTTATATGTAGCTTTAATTTCATTTGTCAAAAATTTATCATAACCAGTTACTTTGTAATTATGGTCCAGTAAATTAAGAGCTAAATTAATACCCATTTTTCCAAGACCGACTAATCCTATATTCATATGAACAACTCCTTCTATATATACTTCTATACTTTATTTTACAATTTATAAGACCTTGTTCCTATAGTTATGCGTGATTAATTCATAAAAAAGAAGAATCTAGTAGACTCTTCCTTTTTAATTATAAATCGTATTTATTTATTATTTCGGATGGTGACTTGTGAAGAAGTACATTTATCGGAATAAATCCAAATACAATATTTATGATATACAAGCCAATAAGACCCAATGAGAATGTGAAGAATGTGTAATGAACAATATTCACATCGTCCCCCATTGTGGACTCTGTTTGTAGTAAAAGAAGCATCATAATAATGTATCCAATAATAGCACTAATTGTCGTTGTTAAAATAATTTCAACGAAAAACATCTTGCGGATTGATTTTTTTGGAGCTCCTAAACTTCGATATACACTTACTTCATAAACACGTGAAATCAAACTTGATCTCATAATGAAATAAATACTTATTCCTGACATAATTACACCACTTATACTTAAAATGTAGATTTGATTGTTTTCAATTAATTTTTGTTCTTGACTATATTCTACTTCGTACAAGTAGATATTTGATGCATCATATCCCATACTATTGAGGATTCCTAATGAAGTTTTGACATCTGTTGAGTACAATAAAAATTCAAAATTACCTTTATAAGCATAAAAACTTCTGAAGTACTCATGTTTAATGCTTTCTCCACTTGTAATAACTATTTTCGAGAAATCATAATTTTTTCCATTTTTAACATAGTCAAATACTCCTGACACTCCATATTCACCCGTCGCGATACCAACACTATAAGGTATTTCATCATCATCGAGAAATGAACTATGAGAATTTATCATTACTTGGTAATTCGTCGGTGGCAAGGTTCCTTGTGTCATTTGAAAGTATTCTCCAAGTATTTGGTAATCCACTAACATTGGGGTAACAAGACTATACATTAATTCCTCTGCCATCCAGACACTGTTTGAGTTGTCCTCTGCAATCGCTGAAATGTTAAAATAGATTGCTGAATCAAGATTATAATCCTCGTCACTTCCACTGGCTTGTAATTTGAAAGAACAATCTAGTATATCATCGTAACTTTCTATTCCTCTAATTGTATTGAATTTAATAATGCGATCTGCAATACTTTTATCAATAATAATTTCATATCCTTGTGGCATTTCTCCATAAATAATTGATGTTTCGTCAAAGAATTCAATATCAATAGGTAAAGCTGGAACACTAATTGAATTGGCTACTTCGTAGTATTTTTCATGTTGGACTTTGAAGGTTACAGGCCTACTGATGAACATTACTTGTTCAACCCCTTCAACATCCTCTAGAGCCATTATCTCACTAAAAGGTATATTTTCAGTATTTACAGATATATAATTTCTGTTCTGTGTTGCATAAGATTCTTCGATTCTAAATGTCTCCCCGATTAATCCTACACTGATACTTATAATTGCTCCTACAAGTCCTAGAACAACATAAAGCATCTTCCCACCATATGAAAGAACGTTGATTTTTCTAAGTGCATATGCGAATGAGTCTTTTAATGTAATTGCATTTTGTTTATTTTGCTTTTTCGTGTCTTTAATTGGTTCAATTTCAAACGTCTCATTACGTGGATCCTTAACATTTTTACTTGACTCATTTAACAGTTCAATTTCACTATCGATATCAATATATTTTATTCTTCTTGATCTTTTTGAATCTACTTTTACATATAGAGTATCTTTACGTTCTATTAGTTCTACTTTAAGCTTTTGCTTTTTTTCATCTGTTTTATCAGTGTATCTTAATAAATCAACGTATTCTGATTCCATTTTAGATTTATCGTAATCTTTTAAATATATGATTTGTTCCTGAATAATTGAGATGTTATCTTGGTTGACATTTTCATAGTCCTTAATAATCTTACCGTTTTCAATTTCAATGATTCGATCCGCATAGAAGTCAGCTAGCGCCTGTTCATGTGTGACCATAATTACTAATTTATCTTTAGAAACTCTTTTTAATATATTCATTAATTCGATTGTTGTTTTACTATCAAGATTCCCGGTTGGTTCATCAGCCAATATCACTTGTGGATTTTTGGATAATGCTCGTGCAAATGCAACACGTTGTTGTTGTCCCCCGCTTAATTGTTTTGCCAAACGATCTTGATAATTATCCATACCAACTGCACTTAATAAGTATTGTACTCTTCTTTTTATTTCAGTTTCATCTGTAACACCATTCATATTCAATACCATTTTTATATTCTCATAAACGGTTAGTTCTTTTAATAAATGATAATTTTGAAAAATATATCCAATTTTACTTTTTCGAATCAAATCCCATTTATTGCTTTTATACTTATTAAAAATCTGGTTATTAAATTCAACAGTCCCACTGTTAAATTTATCCATACCACTAACAATATTTAGTAATGTTGTTTTTCCACTACCACTATTTCCTAATATAACGACAAATCCTGAGTCCCCAAATTCAATATTAATGTCTTTTGATATATGATTTTGATTGGCTTTGTTTTTGTTATAGTACTTATTTACGTCTAATA
>JBFFKS010000042.1:0-8692 GCA_041555275.1 Xianfuyuplasma sp.
AAAGCCATCAGTTCCAACTGTTTGATACGATTTTACTGCTGGACTAAATTCCAAGATGTGATTGTCTTTATTTTCTAACCCAAAGCTAGATATTCCTTGTCCTCTATTCACATAAAACGCCCAAAGAGGGATTCCTCTTTTTCCAGCAATTCCTGGTAAGAAACTAGCAAAGGTTTTTTGAGTGTCAAAATTTTCAATTACAAATTCATTTTTTTCAAAATAGTATTGTTTCATATTATGTCGCCTCCATATTAACGTAAGAAAATAGAACCTATGGTTCTTAATTTACTAAAACGATTTCGATTTAATTATACTATAAATGTAAGCGTTCAACAATAGCGTTTTCGTAAAATTTCAAAAACATATAATTTTTCTAAAAAAGAAGCTTAAATAAAAAAGAGGAATTCATCCCGAATTCCTCTTTGTTTAGTCCTTTTAACCGATTGAACCTTCCATCTCTAATTTGATTAATTGATTCAGTTCTACGGCATATTCCATTGGTAATTCTTTGGCAAATGGTTCAATGAATCCCATAATGATCATTTCCACTGCTTGTTCTTCAGTTAAACCACGGCTCATCAAGTAAAATAATTGCTCTTCAGATACTTTTGAAACCGTTGCTTCATGTTGTACTTGCGCTTGATTATTTTGAACAATATTATATGGTAAAGTATCACTCACACTAATGTCATCTAAAATTATTGTATCGCATTCTACATTTGACTTAGCACCTGTTGCATTTTTACCATGCTTAATCATTCCTCTGTAGTTTACTCTTCCACCTTTTGCGCTCATTGATTTACTGATGATTTTACTGGTTGTGTCTTTCCCGATATGAATCATTTTCGCACCAGTATCTTGGTTCATTCCCTCACCTGCAAAGGCAATCGAAATTGTAGTTCCTTTTGCGCGGTCTCCTTTTAAGATACAGGCTGGATATTTCATATTTACTTTTGATCCAATATTTCCATCAATCCATTCCATATGTGCATCTTCTTCAACTAGAGCACGTTTTGTAACAAGATTAACGATGTTGTTCGCCCAGTTTTGAACTGTTGAATAACGACAGTGTCCACCTTTTTTAACGAAGATTTCTACTACTGCAGCATGCAAGCTGTGTTTTGTATAAACAGGAGCTGTACATCCTTCAACATAATTTAAGCTTGCGCCTTCATCAACGATAATCAATGTTCTTTCGAATTGTCCCATTTGTTCACTATTAATACGGAAATAAGATTGTAATGGTTTATCAATTTTAACTCCTGGTGGTACATAGATGAAGCTCCCACCACTCCAAACAGCTGAATTTAATGCAGCGTATTTATTGTCTGTATAAGGTACAACTTTACCAAAGTATTCTCTAAACAACTCTGGATGTTCTCTTAAAGCTGTATCTGTATCAGTGAAAATAACACCTAAATCATCTAATTCTTTTAGAGTACTATGATATACTACTTCACTTTCAAATTGAGTCGATACTCCTGCTAAGAATTTTTGCTCAGCTTCAGGTATCCCTAATTTATTAAATGTGTCCTTAATTTCTTCAGGCACATCTTCCCAACTATCTTCAGATCTATCGCTAGGCTTAATATAATATGTTATTTCATCAAAATTAACGAAACTTAAATCAGGTCCCCACGTAGGATTTTTTTTACTAACAAATTTATCATAACTCTTTACTCTAAAATCTGTCATCCATTGTTTTTCGCCCTTGATTTTCGATATTTCTCTGACGACTTCTTCATTTATCCCTTTACCTGTATTTAAGACACTTGTTGTTTCTGTCTTAAATCCATACTTATAATCCCCAATTATATCTTTGATTTCTTGTTTTGTTTTCTCACTCATTTAGAGATCACTCACTTTCTTCTACTGTCCCTTCAAAGGCTTTCCAAGCAATTGAAGCGCATTTTATACGAGCAGGAAATTTACGAACTCCTTGATAGACAATTGCCTCATCAAGTTCGACATTTTCATCATACTCTTTGTTTGATAACATGTTTAAATAATTCTTTGAGATTATCATTGCGTCTTCTTTTGTTTTTCCTTTTAAAGTTTCACTTAAAACACTTGCACTACTACAGCAAATACTACAACCCGTACCTTCGTGTCTAACATCTTTCACAATATTACCTTCAATTTTCGATTGAATTGTAATATCATCTCCACAACTTGGATTTTTGATATGTACTGTTTTATATGTTGGATCGTTTATTAACCCTTTATTTCTTGGGTTTTTATAGTGATCCATGATTACCTGACGGTATAATATTTCTAAATTATTCATAACAATTCCCCCTAGAATCCAACGCTTTTAAAGAAGTCTCTTGCGTTTTTAAGTGACTCAATAAATTTATCGCAGTCTTCTATTGTATTATATACATAAAACGAAACACGTAATGTTGCCACTACTTTTAACCATTTTATAACAAGTTGTGCACAATGATGCCCTGCTCTCATACAGATGTTATCACCATCAAAAAACGTAATCGCATCATGTGGATGTACACCATTTACATTAAAACTAATAATTCCTGTTTCACTTGTTTCATTATAAATTGTTATATCCTTTAATTCTTTCATTTTCTTAATCGTATATTCTTTTAACATAAATTCATGATTATGAATATTTTCAAGTCCAATTTCATTTATATATTCGATTGCAGCTCCTAGTCCTATCGCTTCTGCGATTGGTGGAGTACCTGTTTCAAATTTATAAGGCGCATCTTTCCATGAGGCACTGTATAAATCAACATTATCATTCATATCTCCACCAAATTCGACTGGTGGCATTGTATTTAGTAAATCTCTTTTACCATATAGAATTCCTATACCTGTGGGACCTAACATTTTATGTCCAGAGAAAGCTAAAAAATCACAATCTAAATCCTTAACATCAACCACCATATGTGGTGCCGCTTGAGCTGCATCCACAGATACCAATGCGCCAAAATCATGCGCCAATGAAATCATTTCTTTGAGTGGAGATACATAACCCATAACATTACTTACATAATTGATTGCAACAATTTTTGTTTTGGAATTTAGTACTTTTTTGAAGTTTTCTATTGTAATTCTTCCTTCTTTATTTAGAGGGATGTAAACAAGTTTTGCACCCGTTATGTTACTAACATTTTGCCATGGCAACACTTGACTATGGTGTTCTAATTCACTTACGATGATTTCATCATCTTTCGTTAAATTATTTAGTCCATAGCTTGAAGCAACTAAGTTTAGTGCGCTGCTTGCTCCTCTAGTAAAGATTATTTCTTCAAAAGAGGCGTTGATAAAATCACTTACTTTTTCACGCGCTTCTTCATATTTTGAAGTTGCTATATAACTGATATTATAAACACCACGGTGTACATTTACACCGTACTTTTCATAATACTCGTCCATCGCTTCTAATACTTTTCTCGGTTTTAAACTAGATGCTGCTGTGTCTAAATAGACAAGCGTTTCATCATTTAAAACTGGAAAATCTTTTCTCATTTGGTAAGGATCCATACTCATCACCTACTGTGTTTTATTTTCAACACTTAAAACAAAATCTTCTTTTAATTCATCTGTTGTTAATTTTTTAAGAACTGGAGATAAAAATCCATTTATAATAAGTCTTTCTGCTGTTTTTAACGTTAGTCCTCTACTCATTAAATAGTATAACTGATCGTCATCAATTTTTCCAATTGCTGCACCATGACTTGCTTCAACATCAAACTCGTCAATCAGTAATAATGGATTGGCATCTAGTCTAGCGTTTTTCGATAGAACAATTCCTTTATTTGATTGTCTTGCAATGCTTCTTTTCATATATTTATTAATTTTCCCGATTCCTTCAAAAACAAGAACACTGTTATGATTTGATACACCATAGTTTTCAATGTAACCTTCAGTTTCAGGTGCTAAATGTTCTACTAATTGTGTAAATCTTGCTTCTTGATGATTCGAAGTGATCGCAACTGTTTTCGTAGTTCCACTTGCGTATTTTTCGTTTAAATATATATTTGTTTTGCTATCTGTATTACTATCATTAACCTCTGCAACGCTATAATTAGATTGGCCATATCTTGAAACATAACTATTTCTTGTAATAGAAAATAATGCTTTTTCGTTTAGTTTCGAAATTCCTGAATAATCTAATTTGGCATTTTCTCGTACGATACTATTTGATACGAAATTAACACTTGAAGGATTGACATTGTATAAATATTCAAAATATTTAAATTCACTATTATCCTCAAGAATAATTCTTGTATTATTAACTAAATCAATGCTTTCTTGGATATAGAAAACATGAAGTGTTTTTGTGATTACTTGATTTTTTGGAATGTGGATAAGCAGTCCACTATTAACGTTTTCTATGTTGTAGGTATAGGCATCATCATTGTATTCATTTACAAATTCTGAATCGAGGAAAACATTTATTTTATCTGGTATAGCGTGCTCGTAAGAGTCAATGTATACTTTATTAAAATCCTCTTCTAAACTTTTCGCAATGATGTGTCCATCTTTAATAATGACATAATTGGTTAAATCTTTAGTAAGGAATGATGTAATCTCATTAGGGATATCATTATTCATAAGTGGTGTTAATTCGTAGTTAACCATTATAAATCTAAAGCTTCTTTAGTAGCACAAACTCCAAGCACTACTCTTTCTTCTTCCTCTTCTACAATTACTCTAACGTCATCAATTCCAAGTTCATCTTTAATCCAATCGTAACCTTCTGCATCTATTCGTTCAATGATCGAGTAATCTCCTGATTTAACGATTTGCCCCTTCATCATAACGTGAACTCTATCTGCTTTAATATAGTCTAGTAGTCTTTGATAATGGGTAATTAATAGAAGACCCAAATCTTTGTTTTTCATCTTTGTGATATTCTCACCAACGATTTTTAATGCATCAACATCTAATCCACTGTCGATTTCATCAAGAATCGCTAATTTTGGTTTTAGCATTTTCATTTGTAAAATTTCATTACGTTTTTTCTCTCCACCACTAAATCCTTCATTTAAGTAACGATGTGGTAAATCCTCGCTCATTTTGAGTTCTGTTACAGCTTTGTCATAATCACGAATAAACTTGAATAGAGAAACACTTTTTCCTTCTTCCATTCTTGAGTTTATTGCTGTTTTTATAAAGTCACTGTTTGTTACTCCAGGTACCTCTGCGGGATTTTGCATTCCTAAGAATAATCCAGCACGAGCGCGTTCATCAACAGCCATTTCTAAAACATTCTTACCATCTAGTAAAATCTCACCTTGTGTTACTGTGTATTTTGGGTGTCCCATAATGACACTAGCTAATGTGCTTTTTCCGGTTCCGTTAGGTCCCATAATTGCGTGAGTTTCCCCACCTTTAATCTCTAAGTTAACGCCTTTTAGAATTTCTTTTTCTTCTACTTCAGCGTGTAAATTTTTTATAATTAATGTACTCATAAGTTAGTACCTCCTTAATCCAATACAATAATACAACATTCCCTTTTCTAATGCCAATAATATGATATATTTTTTAAATAGTAAATCTATTAAAAAAAACATAAAAAAAACGGAGTAAAATTCACTCCGTTTTCGTTATATATTTTTTGATTATGAAGCAGGTACAGTTTCAGTAATAGTAATTGAATCAATCACAACATCACCGATAACTGGATTTGTAGTGTTTCCAAAGAAGATTCCTAATTTTGTATCATCATTATTCGCAGTTGGCGTAAATGTGAATGTAAATGTTTGGAATACATCCGTTAACGTTCTAGTTTCTTCGAAATACTTCGCATATCCAGCATCAGTATTTTCAACGAAGAATGTTACGTCTCTACCAGCTGCAAAAGCAGTTTTAATTACGTAGGTAACTTCATAAGTGTTTCCAGCAACTAGGTTTTGGCTAGGGAATCCAATGTTTTGATCCCAAGGATTAGTTCCTAATTCTGTAACAGTAACAACCATATGACCATTTGTTGCATCATGAGTTAAAGTAAGTGAACCTTCAGTTACCCAACCAGAAATATCAGCATCTGTGAAATCTTGGTTTGGCATGTCAGCTAATGTACTTGTATCAGCAGCAACTGTAATAAGTGCATATGAAACTGTTACAGTTCCAACTTGTCCTTGTGCACTTGAGAATATAACAACTTTGTTGATCGAGCTTAATTGTTCAGGAGTTAAAGTTGATAAATCTAATACAACAACTTGTTCTGCTCCATTACCAACAACACCAGCACCAGTTTCTTTTGCTCCACCAGCATATTCAACTTTGAATTTGTAGTCATGAGTATCTACACCAGTAAATGTAAATTCGATAGCGTTGAACGTAGTTCCATCAAATGATACGTTTAGGTGTTGAGCACTAAAGTCCCACCACCATTCAGTAGATACATCATATGTGATATCTACAGAACCATCAACATTTTCTACGACAGTAGTTGTGCTGAATCCTTGCCATTCAGGATCTAATTCAACAGTTACTGCTTCATAGCTTAACGCTAGTGTTCCAGCAGCTCCTGGAGATTCAACGAAGATTACCATTAAAGTAATTTTTTCTCTTTGTTCTTTTGTTAATGCATTTAAGTTTAATAGGTAAGTTTGTTCAGTCCCGTCTGCAGTCATACGACCTTCAACATTTCCACCCCAACCTTCAACTTTAAATACGATAGGTGCACCAGCAGTACCAGTGAATGTGAATTCAATTGCAGTTTTATCACCATCAAATACGATATTTGAGTGTTGTGCATTATCATTCCACCATGGGTCTGATACGTTATCATATGTAATTGTTACATCATTAGGTCCTAAGTCACCTTCAACAACAGTCATATTGTATCCAGTCCATACAGGATCAGGTACAACAACGACAGGTGGTAAAGTTTCGAAATCACCAGTTAATACTTGATTAGTATCAGCAACAACGTCTCCATCAAGAGCTGTAGTTTCTTCAATTTTTACGTTATCAATATATACAGTTGTATTAACAGCTGTTGCTAATTCAAATACTAATTTTCCTTGATCAGCCGTAGTAGGTTGTTCCATTAGGAAATCAATTGTAAATGTTTGCATTTCAGTTGTTAAACTAAATGTTGATTTTGCGACGAAATCAGTAAACCATGGATCTGCATCTAATGCATCTCCAAATGCAACTAAAATATCTTTCGCTTCTAATGCTTTAGCATCAAATGTAATTCTATAAGTTTTACCATTTTCGACTGCGAAGTTTTCTTGATAAACTTGAGTTGCGTAAGTTTGAGGAGTTCCTTCGTAGATTACTTCTACCATTAATTGTCCTTTATTAATTAAAACAACAGAAGTAGTTGGTCCACTCCATTCGTCTCCATACCATGCTAGCCATGGAGTGTCTTCGAATAACACTGCTGTTTCTTCGAATGTTCCGTCTAATACTTGATCAGTTCCAGCAACAACATCTCCATCAACAGCAGTAATCTCTTCAACTTTTACATTGTCGATATATACTTTTGTATTAACTGCTGTAGCTAATTCAAATACTAATTTACCTTGATCAGCAGTTGTAGGTTGTTCCATTAGGAAATCAATTGTAAATGTTTGCATTTCAGTTGTTAAACTAAATGTAGATTTTGCAACGAAGTCAGTAAACCATGGGTCTGCATCTAATGCATCTCCAAATGCTACTAAGATATCTTTTGCTTCATCTGCTCTAGCATCAAATGAAATTCTATAACTTTTACCATTATCAACTGCGAAGTTTTCTTGGTAAATTTGTGTTGCGTATGTTTGAGGAGTTCCTTCATAGATTACGTCTACTACTAATTCTCCATCTTCAATAGTTACTACAGAAGTAGTTACTCCGCTCCATTGATCTCCGTACCATGCTACCCATTCAGTATCAATAAATCCATATCCTTCTAATACTGTGAATTCAGCTGTAACTACAGTTACGTTTGCATCTGCATCCGTTGCTGTATAAGTAATAGTCCATACACCTGGAATTGAAGAATCAAATGCAGTTTCAGCGTTTGGTCCTAATACTGTAACAACTGGAGTAACTGCACCATCTTCGATATCGCTTGCAGTAACACCTTCTAATAAATCTACTTCAGCATTTGCTGATAATGTTTTGTCCATAACACCACTAATTACAGGTGCATTTTCAACATCAGCTCCAGCAACACTAATATAAATTTTAATATTTTCAATAGTAATTGTATGTTCTAATCCACCAACGAAGAATAAGATTGATCCATCAGTAGTTGTTTCTGGTGTCCATGTAAATGCATGTGAGTAAGTTGCGAAAGTATCTGTAACTGCTAAGTTAACTTCACTAGCAAATCCAGTTCCTTCAACTTTAAACATCATGTTATTTGCAGTATTTCCAACAACACTTGTTTTTGCATCAAATTCAACTTTATATTCAATATCTTTGATGAAATTCATATCAGTATATCTAACGATATGATCCCAAGGATTAGTTCCATAATCTTTATCGCCATCTTTTTGAGATACGATAACCATTTGTCCATCTATGATTTCAGCAGTAAAGATTGGTTGTCCCCAACTTACTGATGCATACCATGGAGAAGTTAAATCTGTAGAAACTGGACCGTTAGTAGCAAAGATATCGTTAACTGCTGCATTATTAGTATCAATTACTAATCCAACAACTGTAATTACTCTATCTTGAGTTTCAACATTTCCAGCAGCATCTGTAACTGTATAAGTAA
>JBFFKS010000043.1:0-8638 GCA_041555275.1 Xianfuyuplasma sp.
AAACTGTACATTTTCAACTTGGCTACCCATATTATATGCATCGATATTTCTATATCTTTCTAAACCGTAATGTCCAGCAAAACCCTTCATGTTCATAATGGCATCAATTCCTACAGTATGAGCATCAGTTCCTGTTGAAGCTCCAACAACTACGACATTTCTTTTTAGGTTTTTATCGATAAAATCCTCAACTTCATAACGACTCATTACTTCGGTTTCAACTGTCTCAACTTCTATTGAATTATAGTCTATTGAATGTTTGACCCCTCCGTATATTACATACATAGTAAAGTTATCTTCAAGAGTAATACTTTCAGCTACTAGAGGGTTCTTAATACCCATTTTTTTTGCGAGTTCTTTTGCAGCTTCTGTACCTTTTTCATCATTCATAATTGGCAAAGTAAAACTTAACTGTACTTTCCCATCATTCATTGTATCTCCATATGGTCTTAGCTTACTAAGGTCTAATTCTTTACGATATTTTTTACGATTTAGGTCATATCCCATATTATTTTTCCTCCTTTAACTCTGAAATCATCTGGTCAAGGATTGGATTGACATATTTAGAGTCTTTAAGAGCGACCCCTTTTAAACCTTTGCCACCTTCTAATTCTCTTTTTATTCCTGCAAATATACCCTGTTCTATTGTCTCGAATATACCAATATTTGCAATTTCTTCAAGAAGATTCACTGAATCATGAAGAACTTTTTCTGCACGTGTTTTTATGATGCCACCTTCTTTGAACTCTATCTCGTCTCCGAAGTTTTTCATTGTATTATTGATATATCTAGCGTTTTCTATTGCTAAATAACGATCACTCATAAATGGAGTATGAACAGCTTCTGTTAACATTCCTAGTAAATGTATTTTTTGATTTGTTGTTGTTGTTACAATGTTGAATAAAGCATTTTGGACATATCCTTTAAATATATTACCAGTCATATGTTTTGTTGGAGGCATATACTTTAATGGTGCATTTGGAAATATTTCTCTAGCCATTTGTGCTTGTGCCATTTCAAATAGGAATCCGTTTTCAATTTCTGGATCTATCTCGAAAGCATGTCCTAACCCCATTAAACTCTCTTTCATATATGCCAAACTAGCAAATTGCTCATTGATAAATTGCGATGCTAAAACTGTATGGGCTTCTGTAACAGCGTCGCTTGTAGTTAAGTAGTTATCCTCACCTGTATTAATGATAATACCTGAATAAGCATTTATTACTCTTGAAAAAAATTGGTCAACAAATGTTCTTTGTTCGTTGATGTCTCTAAAGAGTATTCCATATAAAGAATCGTTTAACATCATATCTAATCGCTCTAAAGCTCCCATAGCAGCAATTTCTGGCATACACAATCCTGAAGCATAGTTAACTAACATTATATATCTCTCTAGTTCTTCTCCTACTTCATCAAGAGCTTCTCTCATAATACTGAAGTTTTTTTGAGTAGCATATGTTCCTCCAAATCCTTCAGTTGTAGGACCATAAGGAACGAAATCTAAAAGTGATTGACCAGTAGTTCTAATTACAGCCACAATATCTGCTCCTGCTCTTGCTGCAGCTTTTGCCTGAACAACATCTTCATATATGTTTCCAGTTGCAACAATAACATACAAAAGGGGTCCATCTTTTTCCCCGTATTTATCAAAGTAACTCTCTCTTTTTGAGCGATTATTACGAATTTTGAAAAGTGATTCATTATATAATGGTTTTAGTAATCTGTCCACTTCATTATAATCTAAAAGAGGATATTGAGTAATATCAATAAGACCATTTGAAACTTCTTGAACTATTTCATCTAAGCTTTTATCGGTAGCCTTAATAGTTGAAGCTAAATAGTTAGCAACACCAATCCCAAGTTTACCTTTTTCAAGAATATGATTTACTACAATATTAGGATATGGAACTTCAAACTCATCAACACCATCAATACCTAATAATCTACAAATAGTTCTTTCTACTGTTACAGTTGTATGCTTATCTATAAATTTTTGTGTGTCTGCGGCAATTTTTTTAGCATATTCTCTTGCTTTAGCCACTTTCTCTATGTCTAGGTTTAATTTACCCATAAAAATCACTCCAAATCTGTTAAAACATTTACGATGTCTATATCTATTTTAGCGCTTAGCAAAGCCTTAAACTCATTATTATCAAATGTATATCCAAACGGTGAGTAAGGATTACATGTTAATAATAGAATTTCGATTTGATTTAGAACACGTATTTTAATAGTAGTTTTCTCCAATTTATTAATAAATGCTGGTTTTACTATTATGTGTGAAGCATCTTTTACAATTACTTCTAAATTTTTTAATTTTTTTCTATTTGAAATTAGATACTTCATTATTTCATTATTGATCGCACCAGAAATGTAAAAATATTTCGTATTTTCATTTAGATAATGATCTAGTTTGTTTACATTATGAATTATTGAGTCTTCAATCTCAACTATTTCCTTAAAATCACTGCTAATTACAACGTTGTTTTCATAGCTTTTTACACATCTTTTTACTTTATCATTAGTCTCTTTCAAATTGAACTGGTCAACTATCATTTTAGTTCCAAATACTACTTCATTAATGTCTTCTGAGTAACTAGCACCTGTTGCAATAATTACAGCATCTGCTACTTCGACATTTGCTATTGATTTACGAAATAGAGCTCCATCGATTAAAATCTTTTTAGGATTGTATCTCTTCAATATTTTAGTTATTTGTTTCATTTGATTATTTGTTGATGGTCCAGCTACTAATACAAGTCCTTCTGTTATTGCTTCTATAATTACTATTACCCCTAGTGGCGTTCTCATATTTGTTTTTTCATGAATAACATATTCAAGTTCACACTGTTTTAAGCAATCATACGCTGTCGCGATAATTGCTTTTGGGTATACCTTGATACGAGGTTTCTCATGAAATGTAATATTATCGAGTTTTTCTCCATCTAGACCAATAGATGTTATTGCAATTTCTATGTTTTTGTACTCTTCGATAATTTTATTTAGTACTGTAGTTTTACCAGCATTTTTTGCTGTTCCAATTATTGAGATTGTGTTGTGAGTGCCCAAATATGAAGTTAAATTTTTTACCAAGATTTTCTTTTTCTTACTGAGTTGTATTGATCAAGTTTAATATTTTGGGAACGAAGAGGATCTATATTACCCTCTCTTGCTGCTTTACAGTCCTCACAATCACACTCATCATCATATCTTTTTGGTCCATGATATGTAGTTATCATACCTTCATAGTTTCTAAGTATTGTTTTTCCTGGTGCTTGAGATATTACATAATTAGGCATAACTGGAATCTTTCCACCACCACCAGGTGCATCTACAACAAAAGTAGGTACTGCAATACCACTTATATGACCTCTTAATCCTTCAATAATTTCAATTCCTTTTGTAACTGGTGTTCTAAAGTGTTCAATTCCTTTTGATAAATCACATTGATAAATATAGTAAGGTCTTACTCTTACTTGAATTAATCTTTTAACTAATTTTTTCATAACATTAACACAATCATTTACACCTTTAAGTAAAACTGATTGATTTCCAAGTGGAATTCCTGCATCTGCCATTAAATCTAATGCACGTTTTGCTTCTGGAGTTAGTTCCTTTGGATGATTAAAGTGAGTATTTACCCAAATCGGATGATACTTTTTAAGCATGTTTACTAAATCTTCTGTAATTCGTTGTGGCATTACTACAGGAGTTCTACTACCAATTCTAATCACACCAACATGTTCAATTTTTCTTAATTCACTAATGATATATTCAAGTCTAGCGTCACTTACGAGTAAAGCATCTCCTCCAGAAAGTAAAACATCGTTTACTTTTGGATGTGATCTAATATATTCTAGTGCTTTATCAACATTATCCATACTGCTTCCAGTATCTTTTTGTCCCGCAAATCTTCGTCTTGTACAATGACGACAATACATACTACACATATCTGTTATTAGGAATAATACTCGATCCGGATAACGGTGTGTCAAACCAGGGACAACACTATCTCCATCTTCATGAAGTGGATCATCCAAATCGTGAAGACCTATATGCATTTCATCAACCATAGGAACAGCTTGTAATCGTACTGGGTCTTTTTTATTGTCAGGATTAATTAGTGATAAGTAATATGGAGTAATCGCCATACGGAATTGTCCTAAGACATTGTTTACTGTTTCTAGTTCTGATTCGTCTAGTTCAATATATTTCTTTAAATCTTCAACAGATGTTATTCTGTTTTTTACTTGCCATTTCCAATCATTCCATTCACTATCTGTAACGTTTGGAAAGTATTGTTTTTTTCGTAACAAGTAATCTGTGTATAATTTGACAGCCATATGGTTACCTCCTATGTGTATTTCTTCTCGAATAATGCTTTTATTTTAGGAGCATTATTGACAAGATTTAGTGTTAATTCTGCGTGACCTTTTGTATATCCATTTCCAATAATCATTGTGACATCACTACCAACACCTTCTGCACCTAAAGCAGCTTTTGTGAATGATGTTGCCATGCTAAAGAAATAAACTACTCCGGTATCTTTTGTAATTAAAATACAACTCATCTCTGTATTAGGTACATTCACAACATTTATGGTGACATCAACAGGTCCGTTTGTTACTTCAATTACTTTTTCATATACTTCCATTGCATTTGTAGCATCTGCAAGTACAATATCGTGACATAGTTCTAATTCTTTTAGAGATTCTATCTGCCAGGATTCATTAACAATACCAATGACTCTTCCTGTAGGTCCTGCATTTTTCATTGCTTGGTAAGCGCATAACACTCCACTTTTACCTGCAGCACCAATAATTGCGACACTGTCTCCTTCTTTTACAAGTTTATTAACTTGTGCTGGTGCACCAGCAACATCCAAAGCAGCAAGAACTAAATGCTCGTCCATATCGGAAGGAACTTTAGCAAATATCCCTGTTTCAAAGAGGATTGCTTCTCCTTCAATATGCACTTGATCATTATCGATATTTATTGATTTTATTTTATGTATCTTCAGAGGGGTTAAACTTAAAGATACTAATGTAGCAATCTTATCTCCAACGTTCAAACTCTGATCAGGAAAATTACAACCAATTTCTTTTATGGTTCCAATTAACATTCCACCACTTCCTGTGATAGGGTTTTGCATCTTACCACGTTCTTCAACAATAGAAAGTATTACTTTCTCCATTTCTAATATATCATTATTGCATGATTTTTTTATTTGTGTAAATGAAGCACTATCAATGTTCAAAGTTATAACATCAATTAGTAATTCATTTTCATAAATATCCATTGAATTATCAATTTTTGTAGCTGCTTGAGGTAAAACACCTTTGGGTTCAATAACACGGTGAGTTCCATATTTGTCAATTTTTTTCATAGCGTTACTCCTTAAGTCCTAAAATTCTTCTTGCTTCATCGGGAGTTGCGATTTCTCTATTGTATTTTTTTGCGATAGAAACAACTTTATTAACCAAGTCTTCATTTCCTTTTGCAAGAACTCCTTTTTCTAAGTAAATATTATCTTCAAGTCCCACTCGAACATGCCCACCATGTTTAATTGCTAATTCAGCAAGAGGAAACTCGAATCTTCCAATTCCAGCAACACTATATGTGGCTGTTTTTGGAATACTATCTTTAAGGAAAATAAAATCTCTTTCCTCACCAGTTTGTCCACCATTTACACCGAGTACAAAACTAAAATGTAAATGATCTTTTATGTAATTATTTTTATACAATCTAAGAACCTGGTCAACATGCATTTTCCCGAAACATTCTAACTCGGGTAAAATATTTCTTTCATATATTTTTTCACTAAAATATTTGATATCATTTTCTGTGTTTACAAATACTAACCCACCACCAAAGTTTACACTTCCACAATCAAGTGTACACATTTCAGGATTTAACAGGGTTGGTTGTAAACGATCATCATTACTCATGCCAACTGCACCACCTGTAGAAGGCTGTATTATAACATCCGGACATAAATTTTTGATTTCTTTTATGACTTCACGAAACCGATCGACATTTTGTGTTGGTGTACCATCATCCTCTCGAACGTGAAGATGAATGATACTAGCTCCTGCTTTATATGCTTTAAAAGCCTCTATTGCGCACTCATTTGCTGTATAAGGAACATAAGAATTATCTTCTTTTGTGGTCTCTGCTCCTGTGATAGCGCATGTGATTATTAGCTTTTCCATTAGTATCTTTGCTTATCCTTTGGTACAATACATGTTCCACTAGCTCTAGAAACCAAAAGCTTTTCAGTTAATACTTCAGCTGCTGATTCATTTACTTCTGGTAGAGCAGCAATTACTTTATGAGCTTCAAACGTCATTTTACGTGAAGTGTTTCCCTTTTCTGTAATCCATCCTGTGACTTCTACATAATCACCAGCATATAAAGGAGCAAGAAATTCAACATTATCATAAGCTCTAAATAGACCTTCATCTCCATCATTTCTTATTAGTAATTCGGTTGCGACATCACCGAATAACTGCATACAGAACGCACCATCTACAAGACCACCACCGTAGTGTGCATGGTGTGCGCTTAATCTCATTCTAATCATAACTTTTTCCATTATTCAAACCTCATTTCATTAGGATTATTAATTATTAAAGTTGCTTCAGTAGCGTTAATAATTTCATCAATAGTAAATTCATTGTTATATTCAATAAGGTGGAGTCCGTCATCCTTAACTTCAATTACACACATTTCAGTAACAATCAAGTTAACCTGATTTTTAGCTGTAAGTGGTAATGTACAACGTCTTAAGATTTTTGGTTTACCTTTATTCGTATGTGTCATTGCAATAATAACTTTCTTAGCACCTGTTACCAAATCCATTGCCCCGCCCATTCCTGGAACCATTTTATTGGGGATAATCCAATTAGCAAGACTCCCTGTTTCATCAACCTGAAGACTTCCAAGAACTGTCACATCAACATGGCCACCACGAATGATAGCAAATGAAGTAGCACTGTCGAAATACATACCACCTTCAAGTAGTGTTACTGGTTGACCACCAGCGTTTGTTAAGTCCATATCTGTTTCCTCAATTGTAGGTACAGGACCAAGTCCAATTAGTCCATTTTCTGATTGCAAATGGATCGTTACATCAGTAGGTAAATAGTTCGCAACTAAGGTAGGTAATCCGATACCTAAATTCACTACATTTCCATCCTTTAATTCTCGTGCAACACGCTTTGCTATAACTGTTTTTATAATACTTTTATCCATTTTTACCCTCCTCGATAACATAATCAATGAATATATGAGGGGTCAATACATGTTCAGGGTTGCACACTTCTACCCTTTTGCGCGCCAGAACGATAACTTTATCACTCGCAGTTGCCATAATTGGATTGAAATTACGAGTCGTAGCCCTGTAGAGCACATTGCCATATTTATCAACAATATCCCCTAATATTAATGATAGGTCAGCCTTTCTAGATACTTCTAAGAGGTATCTATTACCCTCTAAAGAGATAACTTTTTTCCCTTCTTCAACTATAGTTCCTAATCCTGTCTGAGTTAAGAAACCTCCTAGACCTGCACCACCACTTCTTATTTGTTCTGCAAGGGTACCTTGGGGTACTAATTCTACCACCATTTTTCCTGCACTCATAAGCTTACCAGCCATGGGATTTAAACCAATATGTGAAGCAACTAATTTTGACACCTGACCATTAGCTATTAATTTTCCAACACCCTTGTCTGGAAAACCAGCATCATTACAGATTATAGTTAGGTCTTTAACATTAATTTTTACCAACTCATCGATGATTTCCTCTGGGGTTCCTACTGCCATAAATCCACCAACCATAATACTCATCCCATCAAAAACATGGTTTTTCAGTGTGGATAATTTTATTATTTCTTTCATCCCACTCACCTACTTCTTTACAGGCGGCATTACTTCTGCATCACCAATTATCACTTTTTCATTGTCTTGATTATATGCTACACAATCAAAGTATACTCTGTTACGTTCATTATTAATTTCTCTAACAGTAACTTCTGCCTTAATGATATCTCCAAAGTATACTGGTCTTCTAAAGCGAAGATTTTGTGAAACATAAATCGAACCTTTTCCAGGTAAATCCATTCCAAATACTTTACTAAACAAAGATCCCACAAACATACCATGACTTATTCTTTTTTTAAACATCGTAGTAGCTGCATACTCTTCATCAAAATGAGCTGGATTCATATCGTTTGTAATCATCCCAAAAGTTTCAACATCTTGTACTTTAATTTCTTTAATTTGAAACGCAACATCACCAATTTTAATTTCATTAATCGTTTTACCAATTTCCATATGTATCCTCCTCTTAAAAAACAAAAATGAGCGTTTATGACGTTAATCATAAACAGCTCATCATTTTATTTAAATGACAATGAATGAAGTGTATCTTCATCCATCAAGAATTATTACATGAACATAATAATCCTTTCGGCATATAATCCATTCCTTTATAGTATTTGATGTTCATATCATTTACATCTATAAAGTACACAACCATATGCTCCTCTGTATTCTTCTATTTATCCCTTAAATCCACACTTATTATACTAGACTATGTAAGCGTTTGTCAAAGAGATTTTATAAAAGATTATAAAT
>JBFFKS010000044.1:0-8586 GCA_041555275.1 Xianfuyuplasma sp.
AGTGGGGGAATGATTGTTTTAGATGAAGATAACGATATGGTAGAAATTTCGAAATTTTACTTAGACTTTACACAAGATGAATCATGTGGTAAGTGTACTCCATGTCGTATTGGAACTAAGCGTATGTATGAAATTCTTGATAAACTAATAAAATTCGAAGGTCATCCTGAAGATTTAGAAATCTTAGAAGATTTAGCACACAACATTAAAAATAGTGCTCTGTGTGGTTTAGGTCAAAGTGCACCTAATCCTGTATTGAGTACATTAAAATATTTTAGAGAAGAATATGAATCATATGCATATCGTACCAAAAAAAGAGCATATACAATTGATGGAGAAAAATGTATTGGCTGTACAAAATGTAGCCGCGTATGCCCAGTTGATTGTATTGATGGTTCTGTGAGAATTAGCCACGTAATAGATGAAGCTGCTTGTATTGCATGTGGTGCGTGTTATAGTGCATGCCCAGTTGATGCAATCATTAAACCATAGGAGGTACAAAAATGAAATTAGCTAATATAAAAATTAATGACATAGAATTACAAGTACCCCTTGGTACAACAGTACTAGATGCTGCAAAAACTGTTGGTGTACATATCCCAACATTATGCCATTTAAATCTATGTGATTTTGGTGTTGTAAATAAAGTAGCATCATGTCGTATTTGTGTTGTAGAACAAAAGGAGCGTGGTGCGTTAATTCCTTCTTGTGCAGAAATGGTTTTTGACGGAATGGAAATCAGAACAGACTCAATAAAGGCAATTAGTGCACGTCGTACTAATCTAGAATTATTACTTAGTAACCATCCATTTGAATGTTTAACTTGTACTAAAAACTTGGTTTGTGAACTACAATCATTGGCAGAAGAATTAAACATCCGTGAAATTCATGCGAAGGGTGAAAAAATGGATTACCCACTTGATATTTCTAGTAATTCAATCGTTAAGGATCCAAATAAATGCGTTATGTGTCGTCGTTGCGAAACAATGTGTAATGAAGTTCAGACAGTTGGCGTTTTATCTGGATTAAACAGAGGATTTGGCGCTGTTGTTGCACCAGCATTCAACTTAGATATGATTGACACTTCTTGTACATATTGCGGACAATGTGTAGCTGTATGTCCTACTGCTGCATTAACTGAGCGAAATGATTTACCAAGAGTATGGAGAAGATTATCTAGAGAAAGAAACTATGTTGTTGCACAGGTTGCTCCTGCAGTTAGAGTCGCTATTGGAGAAATGTTTGGTTTAGAACCAGGAACAATATCAACAGGTAAACTAGTTACAGCACTAAGAAGATTAGGTTTCGATGCTGTTTTCGATACAAACTTTGCTGCAGATTTAACGATTATGGAAGAAGCTAGAGAGTTGGTTCATCGTATTGAACATGGCGGAACGTTACCAATGTTAACATCATGTTGCCCTGCATGGGTAAAATTCTTTGAGCATCAATTCCCTGATTTATTAGATGTCCCGTCAACATGTAAATCACCACAAACTATGTTAGGGGCAATTGTGAAGTCATACTATGCAGAAAAAATGGACATTCCTGTAAAGGATTTGAAAGTAGTTTCAATTATGCCTTGTGTTGCTAAAAAAGCAGAAAGTGCTCGTCCAGAATTATCGAAAGAAGATACTTTGAATGTAGACTATGTATTGTCAACGCGCGAATTCGGACATATGATTAAGGAAGCTGGAATCGAATTTAAAGATTTACCTGAAAGTGATTTTGATAATATTTTAGGAGAATCAACAGGTGCTGCGATTATTTTCGGAACCACTGGTGGAGTTATTGAAGCCGCAGTACGAACTGCGTATGAATTGATTACTGGAGAAACATTACAAAAGATTGATTTCGAAGAATTACGTGGACTCGCAGGTATTCGTGAAGCCACGGTTAATATTGGCGATTTAGAATTGAATATTGGTATCGCTCATGGACTTGGTAACGCACGTAAATTACTTGAATCAATACAGCGAGGAGAATCTCATTACCATGCAATTGAAATAATGGCTTGTCCTGGTGGATGTATTGGTGGTGGAGGGCAACCTTATCATCATGGAAATCAAGATGTCATAAAAAAACGTCAAGATGCTATATATGAGATTGATCGTAATACTCCAAGACGTAAATCACACGAAAATGAAATGGTTTTAAAACTATATGATGATTTTTTAGGTGAACCATATGGTGAAAAAGCTCATGATTTACTTCATACATGTTACACCCCAGGTGAAAAAATATAAATTGAAAAGGCGCAAATGTAAATTTGCACCTTTTTTTTATAAAAAAAATAATGACAAGTCATTATTTCTTTACTGGATAAGAATAGGCCCCTTGCCCAAAGAATAAATCTTTCCATAAAAGTATATCAGATTCAAAACCCAATCCTAATCCACCCTCTTACTAACAATTATATTATCCATAAAAATTGGATAAAATGCAATAGACTGTTGTTAATTTACAAAGAACGCTATATCGCGTTTTAAATACTATTATTGCATGTTTGTAAACAATAATATAAACTTTTTGGATTTTATAATGGTCTTACCCCTGAATTTCTGTATTCACGGATTTCCTCCGAAGCTTCTAATGCGCTCTTGTACTGCCGTTTTGATTTATAGAATCTAATAATTCTTGCGTATACAGACAAAAGCAATACAAGATCTTTTCCTCTTTTCCCTAAATCTGCAAGGGTATATAGTTTTTTTAAATATTCCTCATCACTTATTTCAAACCCATCAATGTCTTTCATGAAAATATCATATATTAGCGATAATTTCGAAGACTTTGTAACATACTTTTGCTTTATTGCTTCTTTATAAATGGCTTTGGCAGATTTAAAATCCTTTTTTAGTAGCGCAATCTGCAATTTAAAGAAATAATATTCGTGGTTTTTTCTAGTAAGTTTTTTATGGTATTTCTCTCCAGCAATTAAGTTTGATTGTTTTAAATTAATATAACAGTAATAATAGTTACAATCCTCAATTAACATCTCTACATTAAACTTTATTGCGAATTTGTAAACTTTATCTATCAGTTCTTGTGATTGTTCTATTTTGGATACTAGGATATAGGCAAATGCAACATATAGTCTTGCTTGCATAGCTCTAACATAATTAAGTTTATCTTCAAAAAATACAATGATGTCATTTGCTATTTCAAGAGCATCCATAAAATTATACATTCTGATGTGACAAAATACCAAATGTAATTTTATAAACGAGTCTAAATCAGTATCCCCAATATTCATTGCCTGTTTAAAAAATAACGATGCTTCATAATATAGAAAATTATTCATTAAATCTAACCCTCGTATAAAATGTGCAAATTGTTTTTGCTCGTCACTTAGGTGTTCTAAAACAGCATTGAATACTTCAAACTTTTCGCTATCTTCAACTGTGATTGTATTCGTTAATACAAGATAAAAATATTTAATTATTGTATACTCAATAATAACGGGTGAGTTTCGAAATTCGTCTTCTCTTTTAATTAACTGATCATAGAATATTTTTGCTTCATTGTATTCAAGATTAACCAGTAATTCAAATATTCTATCATAATAAACTTGAAATTCCTCAGATAGGTTTGGATAGTCATTATATTCTAATTTAAGCACCTTAAAAATATCTGCAAGGGTCTGACTTGCAGGAACAACCTTCCCTTTTTCAATATTTGAAATTAGTGTGTGTGAAATATTTGTCAGTTTGGCAAGATCACGTAATGATAAATGATTTTTTAAACGATTATATCGAATCAATATTCCCAATACTCTTAATGAGTTATTGTTATTTTTTACATGGTTCTTCATCGAATCACCCTATTTTATAATACTACAAGATATAAGAAATGGAAAGAATTGTCGACAGAAGTAAAAAGAACATCCAAATGGATGTTCTTTTCTTAATTATAACATTTCACTAATTGATTTTGCCTGCATATGGAGTTGTAGATAATCTGGTCCTCCAGCTTTACTATCTGTTCCAGACATATTAAATCCACCAAAAGGTTGATATCCAACAATCGCTCCTGTACATTTACGATTTAAATACAAGTTTCCAACGTGGAATTCTTCACGCGCTTGTTCTAAATGCATGCGATTATTTGAAATCACTGCACCTGTCAACCCGTAAATCGTATTATTTGCTACTTGTAAAGCTTCATCGAATGATTTCACTTTACAAATCGCAAGAACTGGTCCAAATACTTCTTCTTGCATTAATCTAGATGTTGGTGAAAGGTCTTTGAATACAGTTGGGGCAATGAACCATCCTACTTTATCACTAAATGTACCGCCAACGAGTAATTCTCCTTCTTCTTTACCAATCTCAATATATTTCTTTACTTTATTATATGCTTTTTCATCAGTCACTGGTCCCATAAAATTATCAAAATTTGATGGATTACCATACGTCAAGTGATCTGTTTTTTTCCTCACCATTTCAACAACTTCATCATAAACATCTTGATGAATGATTGCACGACTACAAGCACTACACTTTTGGCCACTAAATCCAAATGCGCTCTTAACAATTGATTCAGCAGCTAACTCTAAGTCAGCATCATTATCAACAACAATTGCGTCTTTTCCACCCATTTCTGCTATTACACGTTTTAACCAAATTTGTCCATCTTGCACTTTCGCTGCGTTCTCATATATTAGTTTCCCTACTGCCATACTTCCAGTGAATGATACAAATCTAGTTTTCGGGTGTTTTACTATATAGTCGCCTATTTCAGGTCCGTCACCTGGGATAAAGTTCACAACACCTTTAGGCATTCCAGCCTCTTCTAGTACCTCAATAAATTTATAGGCTATTACTTGTGTTGTAATTGCTGGTTTCAGTAGAACAGTATTTCCAGCAACAATTGCTGCAGTAGTCATCCCAGCAAGAATTGCTAATGGGAAATTCCAAGGTGTAATTACAGCAGCTACTCCAAGTGGAATATACTTAAATTCATTTCTTTCAATATTACGACGTGATTGTGTTTTCTTATCGCTTTCATTTAACTCTAACATTTGTCGCCCATAATATTCTAAGAAATCAATTGCTTCAGCAGTATCTGCGTCGGCTTCTGGCCATGGTTTTCCGGCTTCTTTTGTCATTAATGCACTAAATTCAAATTTACGTTTCCTTATAATTGCCGCTGCTTTAAATAATACATCAGCTCTTGTCTGAACTTTAACTTTCTTCCATGTTTTAAAAGCTTCAAGTGCAGACTGCATTGCGTTTTCAGCATGTTCAATACTTGCTTGATGTATGTAACCAATAATGTCATTATGATTTGCCGGATTTAATGAAGTATATAAGTTACCTGATTCAACTCTTTCTCCATTAATGACTAAGGGATATGTTTCCCCTAGATATTTTTTTACTGTCTTTAATCCTTCCTCAAATCGAAGAATATTTTTTTCTTTATTAAAGTTTGTTAATGGTTCTGTTTTATATGAATAAATCGCCATAATAACTCCTCTCTATACTACTGATGTTTCATAATCAGTTTTTTTGTTATTTTTAAAACGATTGATGTGAAGATCTGTAATGTCAATTGTTGTTTTTTCTCCAAGTATTACTTCGCTAAGTAAAATTCCTGTCATTGGTGCAAACATAAATCCATGTCCACTAAATCCACAAGCTAGATAGAACCCTTCCAACTGGTCTGTATCTCCAATAATTGGTTGTCTGTCTGGGCTAATATTATAACTCCCACCCCATTGCCTAACAACTCGCAAATTTGCTAATGGTGGTAAAAGGTGAACTGCTGTCTTTGCCATTTCATCGAGAAATTCATGTGTGCTTGATATATCATGATTATGTGCTACTCCTATAGTACTTCGTCCCATAATAAATGCGCCATGAGGAACTTGTTGACAGTAAATATTCTCTGCAAACGAGATTACCATTGGACCTTGTATTTTTTCAATGGGCTCGGTAACTAGTATTTCGTGATTTTCACTGTATACAGGAATATCTACACCAGCCATATCTCCTATTTCCTTACTAAAACCACCAGCACAATTTACCACCTTATTTGTTTCTACTTGGTGGTTATTTGTGATGACTTTAACGATTTTGTTGTTTTCTTTTATTATCTCTAGAACTTTTTCACGATAAAAGAATTGAACACCAAGTCGTTTTGCAGCAACGTAGTATGCATCGGTCATTAAGAACGGATTTAAGTGTCCATCTGTTGGACAAAACGTTGCACTTACTATCGCATCTTTGTTTAAATGAGGTACAATTTCGAGTGCTTCATCTACCGTAATCTTCCTTGCTGGAATACCGAGTGATTGTTGAAGTTTTACATTTTTGGCAAATGTAGCATCTTCTTTTTCATTGGTTGCGACAATTAGATATCCTTCTTGTTTAAATTCTACATCTCTGTGATATCCCAATACTTCTTGTGCTGTTTCAAAAAACTCAACTGATTTCTTTGCTAAGATACAGTTCATTTTTGTACCCCATTGTTGTCTTACTCCAGCACCACAACGACCGGTTGCTCCTCCTGTCATATAATTATCATCAAAGACAACTATATCTTTCATTCCTTTTAGTGCGAGATTATATGCAATTGATGTACCACTAATACCACCACCAATTATTACAATATTAGCTTTCATTTTTTAAAGCCTCGACGATACTTCCTAGTTTCACACCGTTTGTCAGTGGTCGCACTTTATGGGTCTCTATTTCATTTAGTGGTTTTCTCAAGTATTTTGCAATTTCTCTTTGCACCAATAACCCACATGTATTTCCTTGACATGGGCCCATACCAATCCGAAGTATTCGCTTTAAATCTTCAAACGTTGTATATCCTTCTTCTAGAACATCATGGATATCTTGTAAACTCACATCCTCACAACGACACATTATGATATCTTTTTTATTCATAATTTTCTCCTAATTGTGATAAAATCGTATAAAAGTTCTTTCGGAACTATCACTTGAATAAGTGCTGTTCTATCCTGTTTTTTAGTGATTGAAACTTTTTCAATTACAGCATTTCCGATAATATCTCCGTTACGATTAACTGCATCCCAAATTTCATCTACTAATGGATAAGGAATGAACTCGTATGGAATTTTAAATCTTGCTTTATCTTCAATAATCTGCACTGTAAAAATGGCAAGGCCTGGACAGTTATAAACACAAATTCCACAACCCGTACATTTGTCAAAATCAACTTTAGGTGTTTCGTTTATATCTTCCCCTATATGAATTGCATCAAATGGACAAGATGTACTACAAGGATTACATGGGATGTCTTCATAACATTCTGTGATAGCTTTTGGTTTAAGTAAGATTTCTTGTTTTGGGAATCTTGTTTTGATTAAATTAAGGTCTGGAACTCCGTTCTTATTTAACATCTAGTTCACCTCTCAGTTCTTGTAAACCAAGTCTTGTTTTTTCACCAAAAGGTCCACTTCTTAAGTTATCTAGTTGTTCTTTGTAATCATAGAATAAAGCATCATGGTTTTGATGTTCTTTCCCCAGTCTTTGAGCGACGATTAATCCTGTATAATATCCTTCTACTATCGCACTAGATGCTTCTTCGACTCCGCAAACATCACCAGCAACAAAAATATTTTTAATTGTTGTTTCATGATTGTGATCAATAACAGGCACATTACCACCTAAATAGCTAACATATTTCATTTTTGCATCAATCATACTGAGTAATGTTGAAAGTGGACTTAACCCAACACTAATGCATACAGCATCAACGTTAATCTCTTGTTCGCTACCTTCAACATAATTCCAATTATCATCTAGTTTTGAGATGATAATTTTTTTTAAGTAATCTTCACCAATGGCTTTTTTAATAGAGTGTTTAACTAGTATTTCAGTTCCTAATCTTTTTAGTTTAGATGCATGAACTTTGTACCCTCCAATACTTGGTGCAGCTTCTAAAACATGTGAGACTTCTACTCCAGCTTGCATTAACTGATAACTTACAATTAACCCAATATTTCCACTACCTACCATAACAACTTTTTGACCTGGCAAGACACCATGAACATTCATTAGTGTTTGAACTGCTCCAGCACCATAAATACCAGGAAGGTCATTGTTTTCAAATGCTAAGAATTTTTCACTAGCACCTGCTGCAACAATGATGGCATCTGCTTGGATTTTTGAGTATTTATTTTCATGGAGAATGGTAACGACATTATCAGGATACATCCCTACAACCACTGTATTAGTTTCATACTGAACTAAATCAGGAAATTTTGATACATCATTTATCAAAATACCAGCAATATCGATTCCTCTTGTTTTAGCGTATTGTTTTTCACTTCCAAAAAACATATGTGTTTGTTTTACTAGTTGCCCACCTAGTTTAAAATCTCTTTCAATAATAAGCGATTTAACCCCTGCTTCTGCAGCTACTTTAGCTGCACTCAATCCGGCTGGTCCTCCACCAATAATTAATAACTCAACTTTTCTCATATATGACTCCTTTGTTTGTTTGAGTTTGGACAACCATACCTTCTTTCAATAACGTGACACATGTACGAATATTTGGTATTTTATCAACAATCATATTACACGATGCACAATTTCCAATTGCACAATAAAAGCC
>JBFFKS010000045.1:0-8555 GCA_041555275.1 Xianfuyuplasma sp.
ATTTTCAATAAAAAAGATACTCATTTAAAACAAATAGTACCTTTTAATTTATATTTACTTACGATGTAAACTATATCCACCATAAACTGGTTTAATATCACTAACGGTTATCACACAATCGTTTTGATAAGACTTAATTAATGCCACTGTATTTTTAACTTTCTTTCTAGGCACATGCATAATCAGTATCTCACGTTTATCTGTCATTCCAAATGCTTCAACTGCAGTAACTGCAAGACCTGTTTCACGTAATGCAATTGATAATGGTTTCCCATCGAGCTTGTGAACAATTGCCTCAATATTGGTTGTTCCTATAGCTAAGTAGTTTTCTAGTTTGCTACCAACAAAGTTACCAACAGCAAAACCAAGAGCGTATACAACAATTTTAAAAGGATCTTGTGTAATATCACGCAGGACTGCAGATACAACTAATACCCAAATAATGACTTCGAAAAAACCAATAAAAGCCCCTTTAAGTCTTTCATCCTTAGTTATTAACACAATTCGTAAAGTTGCTAAAGATACCTCAAATACTTTTATAACGAAAATCAATAAATATAACAATAATCCACTCATAAATAATTCCTCTTTTTATCTAAATATTTTTTAAAACAGATTAATTATACTCTCTTTTTTTTCATTGTCAACACTTAAATATGCAAGTTTTTTTGATAGTGTTTTCAGTGCATATATTTAAAAAAATACTCTTGAATTTAATCAAGAGTATTTAGCAATATTTAGACCTTTTTAGGTTCTAGTTGCTTTTCCTTTAATTCATTAAAATATTGCACGGAAGTTTTGATAATTCCTGTAATTGGAATCGCAAGAATAATTCCAGTGATTCCAAACAATGCTCCAAAGAAAATAAAACTAGATAAAACCAATAATGGATGCATATTAACTTCTTTTCCCATAATGTATGGTTGTAAGATATTTCCTTGGAAAAGTTGGATAATACCATTCCCAATTATTACTGCGATAAATGTCCATTTGCCAAACAGTAAATCATCCTGTAATGTAAATGAGTTTAGGACAGGTAACAATAATCCGATGAATCCACCTATATAAGGAATGATATCAAGGAAACCAAGAATAAATCCAAAGAAAATTGATTTGTTAAATCCGAATCCGAATATCATAAACATAATTGTAAATAGGATACTAATGATTAACATACTTAGAAATCTGCCATTAAAGTACTTTTGTATCACTTCATTTGCTCTGATACCAAGTTCACGAACATGAACTTGTTGCTTTTTAGGAAATACTGTTATAATTCCTGCGAAAACTGTTTCTTTTTCTTTTAGTAAGAAGAATAAGAATACTGGAACTAATACAATGACTACAACTAGTCCGACTACACTTCTGAAAATATCAAATACACTTAATATATAAGGAGAAGCATTCTCGAAATTTAAAATTTCGTTTATTTGTTCAAAGAGATCATTTATGATTGGATAATCCGCTGCGAAGCCAAGTGCCCAAGTTTTTATTCCTTCCCAATCATTTTTGAAGAATAAATCGGCTTGTGTATAAATGATATCACCTATGAAATAAACAAATATTCCTCCGACTACAATCAGCAGTAAAAACACAATTAAGACACTAATCCATCGTTTTTTTATTTTTAATTTTGTTTCCAGTAAATTAATAATTGGTGAAAGTAAGTAACTAACAAATAATGCGATTCCAAATGGTAAAAGAATTGCATTTATTGCCGTAAATAATGTTCTAATTTGGTCAGTAAATAATTCATTTAAATAAAATAGAAAAATAACCGACAATGTTAAAATTCCCAAATATTGTAGCGTTTTAACCCGTATTTCTTTTGTCATTACGTAAACCCCCTATTGAATATTGATGTATGGTACTTCTTCTTTGTATATTATATCAAAATTATTAGAATAAAAAAAGCGCAATTATTTTGCGCTTTTTACTATCTTCTTAAACCTAAACGTTTAATTAATGTACGATATCTCTCAACATCTTTTCTAGCTAAGTACTTAAGTAAGTTTCTTCTATGTCCAACTTTTTTAAGTAATCCACGTCTTGAATGATGATCATGCTTGTGAATTTGTAAATGTTCATTCAATTCTTCGATTTCTTTTGTTAGGATAGCAACTTGTACTTCACAGCTACCTGTATCGTTATCTTTGATACGATAATCAGCAACGATTTGTTGTTTTACTTCTTTTGAGATTGCCATTGTTATTCCTCCTTCATTATTTTCTTACCTAATTCCTAGTTAGAAGTTGGAGTATCAACTAACAAAGAGATAGGCGCGTTTATTATTATAGCATACCTAGTATTATATGCAAGAATTATTTTCTGATTTTCTTTAGCACTTCAAGCGTATTGATTTTATCTTGATCAATTTTCTTTATAAGCCCTTCAACAGTATCGAACTTTAATTCATCACGTAGTCGCTTAATAAATTTGAGTTCAATGATTTCACCATAAATTTCTTTATCAAAATCAAATATATTTGATTCTACACTTACGTTTACTTGACAGTTTAAAGTTGGATTATGTCCAATACTACTCATTGATTCATAAGTAACACCATCAACAGTAGTTAATGTTGCATAAACACCATTTTTAGGTACGAGGTATTCATGGGTATTAATGTTTGCTGTCGGATAGCCAATCATTCTTCCTTTTTTTTCACCATGGATTACTTCACCTTTTACAGAGTAATAATCTCCGAGTACTTCATGTACTTGATCTACAAGCCCAGAATTAATTAAATCACGGATATGAGTACTTCCCACTTTATAGCCATCATACGTAATTTCATCAACTACAACTGTTTCGAAGCGATGGTCATTTAATAATGTTTTTACGTTTCCACTACCACGAACACCGAATTTAAAATCAAAACCACATACTATTGTATCAACATTACCTAAGTAATAATCGATAAATTCCTGCGGTTGTAATTTAGCTTTATCTTTTGTGAACTCTATAACGTAAATATAATCCAAGTCATATTTTGAAAGTTCCTCTAATTTTCGTTCTAATGGTGTGATGTAAAAATACTCTAGACCATAAAGAACACTTTTTGGATGAACATCAAAAGTAATTACTGCTTTTTGAAGGTTCTTTTGATTTGCAAGCTTAATTGTTTTTTCGACTAATTTTCTATGTGCTAAATGAACGCCATCAAAGAAGCCGATTGCAGCGACTGTGTTGTGTTCAATAGGTGTTCCATTTAATTTAATTATTTCCATCGTATCATTCCTTGTGAAAGACGTTTAATGCTTTCATTTTTGGCTCTGTGGGATGTTTATCATAAATCGCGAGTAATTCACCAGATTCATCCAAAATCTTCGTTAGAGCTACTTTATGAAACTGTTTTAAGCTAATCGCCATACCATTGTTGACGTGATGACGAATTTCATCATTAATAATCATTGTTTCCATCTTTGATAGAGCTTCATTTAAAGATAATATTTTAAAGTTTCCTTCTTCTATTTCTTTCAATGTAAAGCTATTATCAATCTTAAAACTACCTGCCATTGTACGATGTAATTCGTAATTATGACTTGGATATCCAAGTTTTTTACCAATATCATATGATAATGTTCTAACATAAAGACCCTTTGAAGCATAAACCCGATAATTAAAAAAAGCTAAATCATCCTTATATATAATATCACTTATTCTTTTTATGTCAAATATATTAATGTCTCTTGATGGAATATCATCAATAGTAATGCCTTTTCTAGCGTATTCATATAATCGTTTCCCTTTATACTTTATGGCACTGTACATTGGTGGTGTTTGAGTATATAAACCTTTAAATGATTGTATGATTTCATCTACATTTTCAAGTTTACCTACACTTTTTCGTTCGATTTCCTCACCAGTTTTATCTAACGTATCTGTACTAATACCAACACAAACTGTAGCTTCATACTCTTTTTCATCGTTGTTTAAGTATTTCATTATTTTTGTACCTTTGTTTACTCCAACAACCAAAAGCCCAGTCGCATCAGGATCTAACGTTCCTGTGTGGCCAAGTTTTTTTGTTTTTAGGATACCTCTTAACACGGCTATTACATCATGTGAAGAGTAATCTTTTGGCTTATTTACTAATAAAATACCATCCATATTATCACCACAATTATTATACTTTAAATGCAAAAAAAAACCAAGTTTTAAACTTGGAATTTTTTATGCGTTTTTAACCCAATCAACTAAAGCGTCTTTTGGCATGAATCCAGCTCTTTGAGCAACTGCTTTACCTTCTTTAAGAACGTATAATGCAGGGATTCCTCTAACACCAAATTCACCAGCTAGTGCTTGGTTTTCGTCTACGTTTACTTTTACAACTTTAATATCATCATTTTCTGATGCGATTTGTTCCAAAACTGGGCCTAACATGCGGCATGGTGCACACCAATCAGCATAGAAGTCCAATAAAACTGTTCCACTTGCTACTTTTTCTTGAAAATCTTCTCCATTTGCATAAATAACTGCCATTTTATATTCCTCCTTTTCAAAAATACAAATTAATTATACTTAATAATAACATCATATTCAATAGTTACGCTAGTTTTATTTAAAATTGACAATGGTAACGCCATTACCACCCTCATTACCTTCCCCATCACGGAATGATTTCACCATAGTATTTGTTGATAAATACTCTTTTACTAACTTTCGTAAAGTTAATGTTCCATAGCCATGGATAATTGTTGCAAAAGGCATATTACCAATCAAACAATCGTCAATATAGCGATCAAGAGCAATTCTTGCTTCTTCATAGCGCATTCCACGAAGGTCTAATTCTGGACTAACGTATTTTTTTACATGTGATTTCATTTTACTTTTTAGCGGCTTTTCTGTTTTCGTTTCGATAAACTCAAATTGATCAACAGCAAACTGAGATGTTAGGCCACCCATTTTTACAATCCAGTGCTTATTTTTCTGCTGTTTTACTAATTCTCCAGTTCGATTGAACTTGAGAATATTTACCAAATCACCAGGTTTGTATTCATGATTTTTTGTTGTAGATTGTTGTGTTTCTTCTAAATCTAAGTTCTTAACTTTGTATTTTAATTCGGCTAATTCATGATCCTTAATCACATTTCTTTTTTTCATATCTGAAATTTCTTTGATAAGGTTTAGAGCCATCTCTTTTGTTTCTTTAATTAATTGACTCTGTTCTACGTTTATCTTCTTACGTAATGCTTGTTTTTCGTTCATAAGGTCAGTCTTTAACTTCTGGTTCTCATTGACTAGATTTTTATTTAGTTCAATAAGTTCTTCATACTCCATAATTTTTGAATCCAATATATTTCCTTGTTTTTCTAATTTATTAATTAAGTCTGTAATCTCTGTTTTTGAAGTTAAAACATTTTCTTTTGCAGCTTTAATAATCTTTTCATTTAGTCCGAGGCGTTCACTTATAAGTAAAGCATTCGATTTACCAGGTGTTCCAAGTAACAATCTAAACGTCGGGCTTAATGTATCAACGTCAAATTCAACGGATGCATTTATAATTTCATCTTTATTATATGCATAAGCTTTCAATTCGGGATAATGTGTTGTAGCAATAACATAAACTCCTCGAACACGTATATAATCTAAAATACTGATGGCAAGACTTGAACCTTCTTTTGGATCTGTTCCACTTCCTAGTTCATCTAATAGAATCAGACTACCAACGGATAAGTTCTTGAGAATTGAGATGATTCTAGTCATATGTGATGAGAAAGTAGAAAGTGATTGCTCTATCGATTGCTCATCACCAATATCAGCAAATATGTTGTCGAATATAATGGTTTTACTTTCTTCATCAACAGGAATCAACATTCCACATTGTACCATGATAGATAATAAACCCATTGTTTTTAAAGCGACAGTTTTACCTCCAGTGTTAGGACCAGTAATAATAATAATACGTTCTCCCTCATTAAAAGTAATTGTATTTGCTACTACTTCTTTTTGGTTGATTAAAGGATGTCGTGCTTTCCTTAATGAAATTTCACTTTCAGTAATTTCTGGTCTTGTACATTCATATATTAAAGCAAACTTTGCTTTCGCAAAAACACAATCTAATTCTGATAGTAACTCGAAATTATGTAAAAGTGGATAATGATGGTCCGCAACTCTAATCGTTAAGTCCCTTAATATTTTTTCAATTTCTTTCAGTTCATCCAACTTAAGAAGTGATATTTCATTGTTTAATTCAGCAACAATTAAGGGCTCTATATAAGCTGTTTCACCGCTACTAGAGTAATCGATTATATTTCCTTTAAAGTTATTCTTTTCACTTAGTTTTACAGGAACTACAAAACGATCATTTCGTATTGTAATAAGTGCTTCTGTCAATTTAGTTTTTTGAGTGTGTAAAATATTGTTTAGACGATCGTTGACTCTGTGTTGTTTCGTTGTGATCTTGTTTCTTATTTTAAGTAAAGTACTAGATGCAGAATCGTGAATTCTTCCATCAATAGATACAACCATTTCTATTTCTTGTTTTAGCCCCTTTATTGGAGACAATCCATAATAATAGTCATCTAAGTAGATATCACTAATTTCATTATCCTTTACTTGATCATAAAACCGGATATTATTATTCGTAGCATCTATAAGTCCAACCACATCTAAAAACTCAGTAGGACGAAGTACTGAGTATATTTTAGCCCGTTGTAATGTTTCACTTAAATCTCTAATTCCTCCAAAAGGAGGTTCTTTATAGTGAATCAAAATTTTTAAGGCATGATCTGTTTCATTTAGTTTTCTAGTAATTTCTAGTTTATTTGAAGTAGGAGTAATTTCATTAACAAGCTCTTTTCCCTTGTACGTATGAGCCTTCTCTTTAATTAATGATTTTACTTTATCAAATTCTAATGTCTTAATGTCAAATTGCATATTATCACTCCTAGATATTATTTTAACAAATATTATGTTAAAATAATAGTAGCGAGGTGGTTTTTTTGAACTTTGTTCTAGAACTCAAAGATAAAGACATAAGACGCATAATCCAATTTTATCAAGATTATATATCAGAAAGTAAAAATAACTCTGTAAAATTCTTTGCAAAAACAGAGTTTGTTTCAATTACAGTATATAATAGTAATAAAGTAATGTTTCAGGGATCTGATGCTGAAGCAGAGTATAATATGTGGAATCAAATGCTTGGGTACAAAGAGATTGTTATACCTGTTATACCTGTTAAACAAGAGTATAACGACTACTTCTACGCTTCAATAGGTAGTGACGAAGTCGGAACTGGAGATTTTTTTGGTCCGGTTACAGTATGTGCAGCATACTTAAGTAGAGAAAACATTAATTATGTAAGAGGATTGGGAATTAATGATTCCAAGAAACTAACTGATGAAAGAATTTTGATTTTGGGGGAGCAACTCAAAGATAAAATTCCTTTTAGTTTATTAACACTTCACAATGAAAAATTTAATGATTTAACCAAACGTGGATTCAACATGAATAAGATTAAAGCATATCTCCATAACAAAGCCATTTTAAATTTAACAAAAAAAATCAATAAATATCCTGAAGTGATTGTTGATCAGTTTGCTGAAGAGAAACTATATTTTCGATATTTAATGGATGAAAAACAAGTTTATAAGAATATTACATTTAGTACTAAAGCAGAAAGCAAATATGCTAGTGTTGCTATTGCTAGTATCATTGCAAGATATGCTTTTTTACAACACTTTGAATTGCTTAGCAGAGATGCTGGATATCAACTATTAAAAGGTGCATCTTCAATGGTTGATAAAGTTGCAGCAAGAATGATTAAGGATAAAGGAGAAGCATATTTGTATCATTATGCCAAGATTAACTTCAAGAATTTTGAAAAAGCAAAAGATATCGCTAATAATCTACTAAAAAGATAGCCTATAACTATACAAAAGGTTACATATAAGATATAATATTAATGATAGGAGATGGTAATATGAAGAAACGATTAGAAGATGCAATAAATGATCAATTAAACTTTGAAATCTATTCAGCACATATTTATTTAGCTATGGCTGGATATATTGGTACACTAGGTCTTGATGGATTTGAAAATTGGATGATGGTTCAGTATGAAGAAGAATTAGCACATGCTAAAAAATTCATGAAATACTTAAATGAACGTAATGGACGTGTCGTTATTACAGGATTTGAAAATCCTCAAAACGAATACAAATCATTATTGGAAGTTTTTGAAACTTCTCTACATCACGAAAATGAAGTTACAGATAGAATTAACAACTTAATGAAAATTGCTCATGAAGAAAACGATTATGCATCAATTAGTTTTTTACAATGGTTTGTCGATGAACAGGTCGAAGAAGAGGATAATTTTTCTACCCTGATTGATAAGATTAAATTAGTTAAAGACGTTGGTCTTTATATGTTAGACAAAGAAGTTGGGTTACGAGTATTCGTACCTATTGCTGAATAGCTCCCTGCATTTACGATAGGGACTAATCAAGTTAAATGTTAACAAAAAAAGACGAAAATCGTCTTTTTTTTACTTTTATCTAATAAAAAATATGAAACACAATCTAAATGTGCAGATAGTAAAACAG
>JBFFKS010000046.1:0-8497 GCA_041555275.1 Xianfuyuplasma sp.
AACAGCAGGTAGTGATGAACATTCTGTTGGTATCAGAGAAGTACTAGATATCAAACATGGTGGAGTAGAAAAATATGGAATTAAGTATGAGTATCTTGGTACATCAGTACCTATTGAAAAATTTGTAGATGCGGCGATTGAAACAAAGTCTCAAGTAATCATGATGTCTACTATTATTTCGCATGATGATATTCATTATAAAAGCATGCTTAAACTGCACAACTACGCGGTAGAAAAAGGTGTGAGAGATAAATTAATCTTATTAACAGGTGGTACACAAGTAACACCTGAAATAGCAAGAATTAATAAAATGGATCAAGGGTTTGGTAGAGGAACAAAAGGTATTCATATAGCTAGTTTTATTTTAGAAAAGCATCGCGAGATGAACAAGAAATAAAATGCTTGTAGATGTACTAGTAGCTGAAATTGGTTCTACAACAACAATCGTAAATGCCTTTGAAATCCATACCGAAAATCCTAAGTTTCTAGGTCGAGGAGTAGCGAATACTACTGTCGATACAGATGTAACTAAAGGCCTTCAATTAGCCATTGAAGACCTTTCATCAAATCTAAAAGTTGATGAAATTACATACAAAGAAATGTTTGCTGCAAGTAGTGCAGCAGGGGGATTAAGAGTAACGGTTCATGGATTAGTTTATGAGATGACAGTACGTGCATCTAAAGAAGCAGCTCTTAATGCTGGTGCTAACATTCATTTAGTAACTGCAGGTAAAATCAAAGATAAAGATCTTGCTAAAATTATAGAAATATCACCTAATATTATCATTATTGCTGGTGGAACAGACTATGGTGAAAGTGAGACAGCTATATATAATGCAAAACGAATTTTAGAACTAGATTTAGACATTCCTGTAATATATGCAGGTAATATTGAAATCCAAGAAGATATAGAAGAAGTATTTAATGATAAAGGAAAATCAGATTTACTAAAAATTGTAGATAATGTATACCCTAGAGTAGATCTATTAAATATCTTACCATTAAGACAAATTATATATGAGACATTTGAAGAAAATATAATACATGCCAAGGGTATGGAACATATAAAGGAAATGGTAGATCAAAAAATCATGCCGACTCCAGGAAGTGTCATGGAATCTACAATGATTTTACGTGAAAATATGGGAAATATCATCACAATTGATGTTGGTGGAGCTACTACAGATGTCCATTCAGTCGCAAATCCAAGTGAAGATTTCAGCGATTTTCAGGATGGAGAACCACTCTCAAAGCGCACAGTTGAAGGAGATTTAGGTGTTTTTATAAACCATGAAAATGTGCTTGAAATGTTCGATAAAGAGACCCTTGCTAGTGATGTAGGTATAACAGTTAAAGAACTTGATAGTATACTAGAACAGTACTCTTACATACCTAACAGTACGGAAGAACGCCTACTGGTGTACGAATTAACAAAAAAGTGTACATATTTGGCACTTGATAGACATGTCGGAGATTTAAGAAGAGTTTTTACGTCATCCGGACAAAAAATAATTCCAGAAGGTAAAGATCTTACTCAAGTTGAAAATATTATCTTAACTGGAGGAGCACTTATTAATTTAGACAACACTGAAAAAATCATTACAGATTATATCAAAAAAAATCAGACTAAACTTTTACCGACAAAGACTGTGAATATTTATAAAGATAATGACTATATATTTGCCGCTGTTGGTGTACTATCTTTAAAATATCCGTCTGTTTCAGTAAGACTATTAAAGAAATCAATGAGAATTGGGTGATAATATGTATCCAAGAATTATAATAAACAGAAAGAAATTCAGACATAACTTAAGAACATTACTAGATATTTCACATAAAAATAACCTTACTGTGATGGCTGTATCTAAAGTTTTTTGTGCTGACCAAGAACTGATTAGAATTATGATAGAAGAAAAAGTTGATTTTATAGCTGATTCGAGAATTCAAAATTTGGTTGGTATTCACAGTGTGATTCCAAAAGTTTTATTACGATTACCAATGCATGGTGAGGTTTCTGAAGTAGTAAAACATTCTGATATTTCACTTAATTCTGAGTTATCAACAATTAAGCTATTAAATCATGCTGCAAAAGATTTAAATAAGAAACACGGAGTTATAATCATGATTGACCTTGGTGATTTAAGAGAAGGTATTTATGATGAGGATGAACTTCTATCTGTAGTAAAAGAAGTTCTAAAAATGGAACATATAATACTTAAAGGAATCGGAACAAACCTTACATGTTATGGTGGCGTAATACCTACTGAGGAAAATTTATCAAAACTTATTGAATATAAGGATAAAATTGAGCAAAAATTTGACATTTCACTAGAAATTATCTCTGGTGGGAACTCGAGTAGTATTGAACTTATGAATGAGGGACTAATTCCTCCAGGTATTAACAATATTAGATTAGGTGAAAGCGTTGTACTGGGACGAGAAACTGCATTTGGTAATTTCATTGACAACACCTATAATGACGTCTTTACTTTCGAAGCAGATATCATCGAGGTGAAAGAAAAGCCTACCGTTCCGATAGGTCTAATAGGAATGAACGCATTTGGTAAGGTACCAGTTTTTAAAGATAAAGGGTTGACGCTTAGAGCTATCTTAGCGGCAGGTAAACAAGATGTAGATCACAATGAATTGATCCCATATGATACCGTTGAGCCGATAGGAAGTAGTAGTGATCATATCATAGTAGATGTCTCTAATGCCTACAGTGTATATGAAGTAGGAGATCAGATGTTATTTAGATTGACCTATAGTTCTATATTAAGTCTTATGACATCTAAGTACGTCACGAAGTATTATGAATAAGATATACCGAAAGACTTACGCAGAAATCAACTTAAACAACCTTTATCTAAATTATAAAAACGTAGAAAAAATTGTAGGAAATAAAAAAGTAATACCTGTTGTAAAAGCCAATGCATATGGGCATGGATCTTTAGAAGTTGTCGAATATTTATTCAACAAGGGTGTTGACCATTATGCAGTATCACTATTGGAAGAAGCTCTTGAATTACGTGAGGTATTTCCGCTAATTAAAATTCTTGTTATGGGAGTTTCAACTGATGAGGCTATCTTAAAAGCTGCTGAAAAAAACATTGATATTACTATTAGTAATTTCAGTCAAGTTGAAAAACTTAAAAAAATTAAAGAAAATATTTCAATAAATCTAAAATTTGATTCTGGTATGAATCGTTTGGGATTTAAAAAAATAGAAGACCTAAATAATGTATTAAATGAACTTAAAAGGTACAGTAATATCCATATAGAGGGCATATTTACTCATTTTGCTACTGCAGATGGGGACAAAAAGTACTATGACCAGCAGACTGGTCAATTTGAAAAAGCATTAAATTCCGTTGATTTTAAGTTTGGAATGATCCATTCATCAAATTCAAGCTCTGCCATCAAGTATGAGAGGGATATAGACTATACTACTCATGTACGGTTAGGGATTAGTCTTTATGGTCTATCTTTAGACCCGGGTATGGATTTTCTGAAGAACACTTATAAACTTGTTTCTCATATCTCTGAAATCAAGTATTTAAGCGCTGGAGATAAAGTTGGATATGGTGCTACATATACAGCAAAAAATAATGAGATTATAGGAATATTACCAATTGGGTATGCGGATGGTTTCATTCGCAAGAACAGCCCAGGTGATGTTGAAATAAAAGGTAAAAGATATCCTATTATAGGTAGAATATGTATGGATCAACTATTTGTTAAAATAGATGATACAATTACTCTAGGTGAACAAGTTACTTTATTTGGTGGTATAATAACGATTGATGAAGTTGCGAAACGTCTAGATACAATCAATTATGAAGTTATCTGTCAAATAACAAACCGCGTACCTAGAATTTATATTAAATAACGAGAGGAGTGAATTTATGAAAATAAATGTTAACTCAGAAATAGGAAAATTAAAGACAGTCTTATTACATAGGCCAGGTAAGGAATTAGAAAATCTAACTCCTGATATCCTTGAAAGATTACTTTTTGATGATATACCTTATCTTAAAGAAGCTCAAAGGGAACATGATGCATTCGCTCAAACATTATTAGACAACGATGTAGAAGTACTATACATTGATGATATGGTTGTAGAAGCATTAGATAATCATCCTGAAGTAAAAAAAGTATTTGTGAATCAGTTTGTTGAAGAATCTAGAATCCCTTCTAGATCACGAAAACATGCCGTTTACGACTTCTTAATGAGTCTTGATCATAGGACACTTGTACATAAAATGATTGAAGGAATTAGAACAAGTGAAGTAGAAATTAAAAATGGTCTTTCTATTATGGATATGTTAGAAGATGAATATCCATTCTATACAGACCCAATGCCAAACATCTTATTTCAACGTGATCCATTTGCGAGTATTGGTAATGGTGTAGCCATTAATAATATGATGACAGATGCTCGTCAAAGAGAAACATTATTAAGTGAAGTTATGTTTAGATATCATCCACGATTTGAAAAAGAAAACATTCCTCAATATATTAGTAGACATTATAGATATAAATCAGAGGGTGGAGATATGCTAGTATTAAACAAAGAAACACTCGCTATCGGTATCTCTAAAAGAACAGACCCACGTGCCATTGAACATCTGGCAAGCCAAATATTTGATGACAATACAACATTTAAAACAATCCTCGCCTTTAATATTCCTAAAATACGTGCATTTATGCATTTAGATACTGTATTTACTCAAGTAGATTACGGTACATTCACAATTCATCCTGGAATTATGAAAGAACTAACCATTTTTGAAATCGAAAGAAATGGAACAAAACCGTTGATATCAAAAGTAGTAACAACACTTGAAGATATATTAGAAAAACATTTAAAACGTCCAATAAAGCTAATTAATATTGGTGGTAATGATTTAATTACAAGTGGACGTGAACAATGGAATGATGGCGCAAATACACTTGCCATCGCTCCTGGAGTAGTTGTTGTATATAACCGTAATCACGTGACCAATGAACAGCTACGCAAAGAGGGAATCACCGTATTAGAAATCCCTTCTAGTGAACTATCTCGTGGTCGTGGTGGACCTCGTTGCATGAGTATGCCATTAGACAGAGAAGATATTTAAATTAAAGGAGAAAAGCAATGAATTTAAAAGACAGAAATTTTATTACTCTACTTGATTTTACATCAGAAGAGATTAACTATTTAATCGAATTATCAGAACGATTAAAAAGAGAAAAATATGCAGGGATTCCTCATAAAGTATTATCTGATAAAAATGTAGTATTATTATTCCAAAAAGATTCAACTAGAACCCGTTGTGCTTTTGAAGTAGGGGCGCTTGACTTAGGAATGGGTGTTACATATCTTGGACCTAATGGTTCTCAAATGAATAAAAAAGAATCGGTGAAAGACACTGCTAGAGTTTTAGGTAGAATGTATGATGGTATCGAATTTAGAGGATACAAACAACTGCACGTAGAACAACTAGGAGAATTTGCTGGAGTACCTGTATGGAATGGATTAACAGATGTATACCATCCAACACAAATCCTTGCTGATTTCTTAACGATAAAAGAACACTTTGGATACTTAAAAGGAATTAACTTTACATATGTTGGAGACTCAAGAAACAACATGGGTAATAGTTTAATGATTGGTAGTGCCAAAATGGGACTTAACTTTACTGGTGTAGCTCCTAAAGAGCTATGGCCAGAAGAAGAATTAGTAAATAAATGTTTAGAAATAGCAAAAGAAACTGGCGCTACAATTACATTCACAGAAGATAAAATGAAAGGTACAAAAGATGTTGATGTTATCTATACAGATGTTTGGGTATCTATGGGAGAACCTAAAGAAGTATGGACAGAAAGATTAACACAACTATCACCGTACCAAGTAGATAAAGAAATGATGGCCAATGCAAAAGATACAGCTATCTTCATGCATTGTTTACCAGCATTTCACGGGAAAGATACAGATATGGGCGCAGGAATCTCAAAAGACTTTGGAGATCAATTCCCTAAAGTAGCAAATGGAGAATTAGAAGTAACTGATGAAGTGATTGAATCACCTCAATCAGTAGTATTCCAAGAAGCAGAAAATAGAATGCATACAATCAAAGCGGTTATGCTAGCGACTCTACTAGAATCTTATGAGTAGAATTGTTGTTAGTTTAGGAGGAAATGCCCTAGGTAAAAACCCTCTTGAACAAAAAGAATTGCTTAAAATAGTATCCATCCCAATCGTAGAATTAATCAAAGAAGGTCATGAAGTAGTTATCGCCCATGGTAATGGACCACAAGTAGGAATGATAAACTTATCATTTTCTGAATCTACTTCAACACCAAATATGCCATTCCCTGAATGTGGAGCAATGAGTCAAGGTTATATTGGATTTCATCTTCAAAATGCCATAGGTAATGAACTAACAAAACATAATATCGATAAATCAATCGCATCGATTGTTACACAAGTTATCGTAGACGAACATGATGAAGCATTCCAAAACCCAAGAAAACCAATCGGAAGCTTCTATACAAAGGAAGAAGCAGATATCCTAACAGAATCAATGGGATACAATATGATTGAAGATAGTGGTAGAGGATACAGAAGAGTTGTACCTAGTCCGATGCCAATTGATGTCAAAGAAAAAGAAGTAATCAAATCACTTCTTAAAGACAAACATATTGTTATAACTGTTGGTGGTGGAGGAATCCCTGTCGTACAAAAAGATCACGGATTAGAAGGTGTCGCTGCTGTTATCGATAAAGATAACGCATCAGCGAAACTAGCTGAACTAATTGATGCTGATATACTAGTAATCTTAACTGCAGTTGATAATGTTTATATCAACTTCGGAAAAGAAAACAGTGAAGCATTAACAAACATTACTACCACAAGACTAGAATCATTAATCAAAGAAGGACACTTCGCACCAGGTAGTATGTTGCCAAAGATTAATGCGACAGTAAAATTCGCTAAACAAGGTAAAATTTCTGTTATTGCATCATTAAATAATGCAAAAGAAGCATTTAAACTACAAGCAGGAACAATAATTCAAGGAGAGTAGAAATACTCTCTTTTTTATTTATTAAATAATAAATTAGCTATATCTAGCGCTTTATCGGCGATAAAGTAGTTTAATAAAAAAACTTTTTCAAAAAAACACTTGACGAGCAATTAATTTGCATGGTAGAATAAGTTGTACAAGCAAGATAGTTGCTCATACAAATAAGCTGTTCGGGGATTTATATTTGAAAGGAATGAGTTAAATGGATAAGAAATTCAAAACATTTTTGGCGAAAACAGATGAAGAAGTTAAAATGATATTTGATCCATTAAGATCAAAAATAATATCAACAATAGCATATATGAAAGAAGAAATGACAGTAAAACAAATCGCAACTGAAATGGATCTACCAGCAAACAAAATTCATTATCATGTGAAAAAATTATATGACTTTGGTGCTCTAGATCTTGTAAGAACTGAAAATATTAACGGAATTATCGCAAAATATTATAATTTAAAATACGATATATATGCTGTAGACAATAAAGCAGACAATAGTAATATGTTTACGAATCAAAACAATCCACTACTTGGTTTAATGGATGATGCTGCTAGAAAATTTAAAAACGGTGTAATAGCCAACATGGAACTAGCAGCAAAACACGGAAAAGAAGCTAGAGGAACCGCGCTAGTTGAAGTTAGTAAATTATACATGACAAGAGAAGAGGAAAAGGCACTTGTTCATGAAATTTATGAAATTATTCAAAAATACTCAGTAAAAGATAATAGCAAAGAAGTATACTCGATAGTTAGTGCAATTGTAAGAATTAAATAATAAGGAATAAATTGGGAGCAAAGATAATGCACCCAGTAGGAGGTATATTATGTATTATGTAGAAACTAACGCAGACATTTTAGATAGACTTCAGATGATCAAAGAACAGCAAAAGGCCTTATTCGAAAATATGTGTTGTAAACAGAGAAGATTCAAAAGATAGATAAGTGTATCTAAAAAGTGGTAGCAGTGTGTAGTAGTATCAAAGGAAAAAGCGCTAATTAGCGCTTTTTCTTTCGTTTTTTATACAACCTTCAATAATATGTTTCGCAGTATCTCTAACAACCTTCTTTGCAACCTCAATCATTCTCTCTGATGTTTCCTCCTCATAGTAAATGTGGACAATACCAACTAGAAAAGCTTCAATCCGTGAATTAATTCTTAGTACAACTCGGTCATGATAATCTTTTAACTGATTATCTTTCTTCATAAAATCACATAACTTACATAAAACATCTGTCTCATATACAAAAGCTTTCTCGTTTCTAACAAAGTCTAAGAAGAATTTTGGATACTTAAATCCAAATTCTACAATTCTATCATATCGATCATAAAAGGTATCTACTGTTAAGTCATATAGAGTTTGATGGAGTGAGTAGATGTTTACTTCTTTTATTAAATCTTCTTTAGAGTCAAAAGAATCATAGATTGGCAT
>JBFFKS010000047.1:0-8492 GCA_041555275.1 Xianfuyuplasma sp.
GAAGCAATTAGTTGGCATTTAAATGAAGTGTTAAACACAACAAATATACCAACGAAACGTGTAATTTTTAATGAAATTACGAGAGATGCTGTTGTAAACGCATTTAATGAACCTCGTGATATTGATTATGATTTAGTCTCTTCTCAGGAAACAAGAAGAATCCTAGATCGTATTATCGGATTTAAATTATCTAAATTATTACAAAATAAAATTAAATCAAAATCAGCAGGGCGTGTACAAAGCGCAACATTAAAAATTATTGTTGATAAAGAAAAAGAAATCCAAGCATTTGTCGAAGAGGAATATTGGAAAGTAAAAGCAATCTTTGATGAGTTTGATGCGGAACTGGTGAAAATTAATAATCAAAAAGCAGTACTAAATAATGAAGAAGAAACAGATGCATTGTTAAATTCATTAAGTGATGAATTTAATATTAGTGAAGTTGAAATGAAAGAACGTAAAAGAGAAACTAAATTACCTTTTACAACATCTTCGTTACAACAAGAGGCTTCTACGAAGTTAAACTTCAGTTCTCAAAAAACAATGTTAATCGCGCAGCGATTGTATGAAGGTGTTGATTTAGAAACTGAGACAGTTGGTCTTATCACATATATGCGTACCGATTCAATCCGATTAAGTGATACATTTACTTACCCAGCCATAAGTTATATTGAAAAAGAGTTTGGGAAAGAATATAAAGGATCTGTAAGAAAAGCAAAAAAAGGCATTAATATTCAAGATGCCCATGAAGCCATTAGACCTACTGATGTATTTAGAAAACCGTCAAAAGTTAAAAAGTATTTATCGAAAGATGAATTTAGTTTATATAAACTAATTTACTCAAGAGCACTTGCGTCATTAATGAAAGCTGCAATTATCAAAGTAACAAATGTAGACTTTACTAATAATAATGCACAGTTTAAAGCAACTGCACAAGAATTGGTATTTGATGGATATTTAAAAATTTATGGTGATTATGAAACAGTTAGTGTATCAAAATTACCAAAATTGGTTAAGGGAAATACTTTAAAAGCGAACGATGTTGAAAAAACACAAATGTTCACAAAGCCACCTGCTCGATTTACTGAAGCAAGATTAATTAAGGAAATGGAAGATTTAGGAATTGGTAGACCATCTACTTATTCTCAAACTATTTCAACAATTAAAAAACGTAAATATGTGCTATTAAAAGAGAAAAGGTTTATCCCGTCTGAACAAGGAACTTTAACGATTGAAAAACTTGATGAGTTCTTCAATCAAATCATTAGTGTTGATTATACAGCACGTATGGAAAAGGTTTTGGATGAAATCAGTGTTGGGAATGAAGACCAAACAAATATTGTTACAAAATTTTATAACTCATTTATACCAATGGTGGAGAATGCGAACAAGAATATGGAAAAGCAAGCACCTAAATTTACTGGAGAAGATTGCCCTAAATGTGGTAGTCCGATGGTCTTTAGATCAAGTAGATATGGTACATTTGAAGCTTGTGGGAACTATCCAACATGTAAACATATTAAAACAAAGGATGTAGAAAAAATAGAACCAGTTACTACTGGTGTAAAGTGTCCGAAATGCGGAAAGGGAGAAATTGTTGAAAGACAAGCTAAAACTGGTAAAAACAGAGGGAAAAAATTCTATGCTTGTAACAACTTCCCAAGATGTAAAAATATGTTGTTTGGGAAACCAACAGGAGAAAATTGTCCTGATTGTGGTAGTTTACTAATTGAAGGAAATAATGAAAATATTATTTGTTCAAATTCTAAAGAATGTGGATACGAAAAAGCATAATAAAAAATACGAAAACGATTTATTCAAACTGGCTAATTTTTGATTTTGGTCAATGATAAATCGTTTTTTATTTTGGCTTAGTTTAGCGGTAAAAATATATCCTTTGAATATCAAATAAAATAATTAGTTTTTACATAAAATTAATTGCATTTTTTATTGACTTTTTATCAAGGATTATGTTATATTTAACTTGCGACATAGTCGCAACTTATCCCTTACATAGCATGGTGAATATTTAATATATTCACACATCCCCTTCCTTAATCCGCCGAGAGGCGGATTTTCCCTTTTTAAGGGTATTTTTTTTATGTATAGGTAGAGTATTTTTATAAGTTATGATATAATGACATGTGATTTTAGAAAGAAGTGGTTCTATGGGATTCTTCGGGAATTTATTCAAATCAAAAGAGAAGAAGTTAAATGCTCAAAAATATAAACTAGGTATGGCAAAAACCAGATCTAGTATTTTAAGCAATTTAAAAGAACTACTTGAATCATCAGATTCAATAAATGATGACTTATTTGATGAACTAGAAGAAATCTTTATAATGGCTGATATTGGTGTTAGTACTGTTGTCAAATTTGTAGAACATTTACGAGACACCGTTGATGTGAAGAACATTAAACAACCAGAGGATTTAAAGGAAATTATCATTGAAGAGATGTTTAAACTATATGTTAGTGATGACATTGTTTCATCGAATCTAGACATTGAAGACGACCGTATAAATGTTATCTTATTTGTTGGTGTGAATGGTGTAGGGAAAACTACGACAATTGGAAAAGTTGCATTTGAATATATTAAAAAGGGTAAAAAAGTACTAATGGTTGCAGGAGATACATTTAGAGCCGGTGCCATTAATCAACTGAAAATATGGGCAGAAAGAGTAGATGCTGATTTCTATTGTAAAGAAGAAGGTAGTGATCCTTCAAGTGTAATGTATGATGCTTTGAATTATGCAAAAGATAAAGATATTGATATCATTTTGTGTGATACTGCAGGAAGGCTTCAAAACAAGAAAAACTTAATGATGGAACTTGAAAAAATACATAAAGTAATAGGGCGTGAAGTGGAAAATGCACCTCATGAAACTCTGCTTGTTATAGATGCTACAACTGGACAAAATGGATTAACACAAGCAAAAATATTTAATGAAGTGACAAACATAAGCGGTATTGTTTTAACAAAGCTAGATGGGACAGCAAAAGGTGGAATCGTTTTAGCTATTAAAGAAGATTTAGGAATCCCTATAAAATACGTTGGTCTTGGTGAAAAATTAGAGGATTTAGAGCATTTTGATATTGAAGAATATATATATGGAATGTTTAGTGATATTTTCTAATGAATGTTATTGAAAAATCAATAGAAATAAACGAACTTTATGTTTTATACCAAGACTTATTAACAGCTAAACAAAGAGTGTATTTCGAAAGTTATTACTTTGATGATTATTCCATCACTGAAATTAGTGAAAACCAATTAGTTAGTCGTAATGCAGTTCATGATTTGATTACTAGAACAGTAAAAAAACTTTATGATTTTGAGAGTAAATTACACCTTAACGAAAAGGATAAAAAACGACAAAAAATAGTTGAAAAATTAAAAATATGTAATGATGCAGATGAAGCAAAAGTCCTTGCATTAGAACTTGAAAAGGTAGAGTGATATTATGGCTTTTGATAACTTATCAGATCGTCTTCAAATGGCGATGCGCCGTGTCACTGGTAAAGGAAGATTAACCGAAAAAGACATCGAAGAAATGATGCGAGAAGTGAGACTTAGTTTACTAGAGGCAGATGTTAATTTTAAAGTAGTAAAAGAATTTACAAAAGAAGTTAAACAGCAAGCAATGGGTGAAAAAATCTTAAAAGGATTAAATCCAGGGCAACAAGTAGTGAAAATAGTAAACGATGAACTTAAAGCTGTTATGGGTGAAAAAGCTTCACCGATTACTTTAAATATAGTGGGTATTACAAAAATTATGATGGTTGGATTGCAAGGTGCAGGGAAGACAACTACAGCAGGTAAACTGGCGATGCATCTTCGCAAAAATAACAATTTAAAACCATTACTTGTAGCACTTGATATTTATCGCCCAGCTGCAATTGAACAATTAAAAACAATTGGTGCGCAATTAAATGTTGATGTTTTTGAAAAAGGAATTTTTGAGAAACCAATAAATATCATTAAGCAAGCAATGGAATTTGCAGTTCAAAATGGGAATAATTTAATAATCGCAGATACTGCAGGACGACTCCATATAGATGAAGCGATGATGCAAGAACTTGTTGATATTAAAGAATATCTAAAACCCGAAGAAGTTTTACTAACCGTTGATGCAATGACTGGACAAGACGCGGTAAATGTTGCTGAAAGTTTTAACAGTACATTAGGAGTAACTGGAGCGATTTTAACTAAACTTGATGGAGATACTCGTGGTGGTGCCGCATTAAGTTTAAGAAAAGTTACAAATATCCCAATAAAATTAATGGGTATGGGTGAAAAACTTGATCAATTAGAAGTATTCCATCCAGAACGTATGGCATCTCGTATCTTAGGTATGGGCGATGTAATGACTTTAGTCGATAAGGTAACCGAAAATATCGATGAAGATGATATGATGGGCTTGATGGAAAAAATGATGAGTGGTAAATTTAATTATAACGACTACATCAAACAATTAAAAATGATCAAAAAGATGGGATCTTTAGGCGGTATCCTAAAACTCATTCCAGGAGTAGGAAAAGCTCTAAAAGGTCAAGACATAGATGAAAAACAACTTGTGTATATCGAAGCAATGATTTCGAGTATGACAAAAGAAGAACGTAAAAATCCTAAGTTGATATCACAAAGTAGTGCACGACGTAGACGTGTTGCATCAGGTAGTGGTAAAAGAGTTAGTGATGTAAATAGATTAATTCAAACAATGGAACAACAAGCTACAATGATGAAACGAATGGGAGGAATGGATCCTTCTAAAATGAACCCGAATAATCCATTTGGTGGAATGGCTGCACCAAAACAAAAAGCAAAAAAAGGCAAAGGGAAAAATAGAAGTAGATTTAGATATTAAAAAAAGACCAGAATTCCAATTAGGAATTCTGGTTTTCTGTTATAAATTGTTTGTAATATTCATCTTCTTCAAGTTGTATTCTTTTTTGTTCTTCGTTAAAACGGTATCTGTTCCTACTAGAACTGATTATTATGAAATAAATAATGGAACCTAGTACTGTAATAACACCAGAAAGATAAGCCATCATTAAGAAGAAAATAAAACCGATAGATTCAATATCATAATCGTAGTGATATGATATCTCTGGGAATGTATCACTAACGCCTTCAATAACTTCAATATTATACACATATTCATTTGCACTACTGATATTTATTGTACCAATCATTGTAAGCTCATCGGTTACCTCACCTGCATTTACATAAGGCTCTTTAATCACTATTGTATTTTCTGTTTCACTGTTTTTCACAATGATATTATAAACTAAAACAACATCAAAATCTTTGATAAACTGAATATTAACAGAACCGTCATTTTTTTCTGTGATTAAAAATGTTGCATCTTCTAGTAATGGATTGTTTTCTATATGAAGTTCAATATTTGAACCCTTTTCTAGGGTTGTTGGGGAACCACTGAATACTTTTGTTTCATCTTGGATATTGTTTACCAGACCTATTATAAATATGACAAACAAAGTAATTGTTAACACAAAACCTGTAATCGTAAAAATAATTGGTCCTTTGAAACTTTGATACTTCATATAATCACTCCCCTACAATAATTATAAGATTTTCTTTAAATGTTTGACTATACCCTGTTCTAAATTTGAGTATTCTGTAACTTCATCTGCAACTGCTTTTAATGAGTCGTGACCATTAATCATTGCGATACCTCTTCCAGCATACTTTAGCATATCAATGTCATTATGGGCATCACCAATCGCAATAATGTCTTCGCGATTATATCCTAAATAATCTGCGACATATTTTAGACCTGCACCTTTATTAGTTTGTGGAGTATATAACTCTAAAATGTAATTATAGTGAGAACCCCAGTTGCGACATAACACCCTGTCTTTATAATTCTTAGCAACATATTCTTCAATGAAGTGTCCTTCATCTTTGTTCGCGATTATAATAAAACCATTGGTGTCATGATTTAATATTTCCTCAAAACTACCAACAAATAACCTTGCTCCGTTAAAATAGTGTAAAAGTGGTCTAACTTCTTCAGTATCCTCATACAAATAGATGTCATCAATTACTTCACCAAATGCATTGTGAATATGGTCCTTATTTGCGTTAAATATATCAATGATGTATTCTCTAGGAACTGTTAAGCTATATGGTTTAAAACTAGGATCTTTTTTACTTGTAACAAGTCCGCCATTATAGTTAATAATTGGTGTAGTTAAACCTAATTCTTTGTGGAATTTTTCACTGCTTCTAAAAGGTCTACCTGTTGCTATAACAAGTTCGTGACCGTCTTTTTTTAATTCCTTTAAATATGCTACTGTTTTTGGACACATTGTCTGCCAATCTATTAATAATGTACCGTCTAAATCTAGTGCAATAAGATATTTTTTCATGTTTATCACCTTTTGATATTATCTCATATACACAAATATTACACAACATATTTAACAAATATGTTATAATAAATTAGTTAGGAGTGATTTCATATGTTTGAGCTATCATTTGGTGGATTTATTAATTTCTTTTTGGGTATGGCAACAGGTATGATTGCTTTTGCCGCTATTTTTATTTATTTGAATATTCGAGGTAAAAATATTAATGTGGATGACATCAAACGTCCTACAGTGAAGGTAAATGAAGAGGAAATTAAGTTACTCATTATCAACAGACAAAAAAAATTCAAACGTCACCTTAAATTAGGAAAACAAGGTACTGCAAAGTTAACGTTTGATATTAGTTATGAATTAATTGAAGAAATATCTAGGTATTTCTTTCCTGAATCAAAATATCCGATGCTTGAATTAAGTGTGCATGAATTGATAGATTTAAATCGATATATTAGTGATCGTATTGATCAAATATTAGATAAACCAATCCTGAAGAATACCAAAAATGTAAGAATCACTAATATTATGAAAATGTTAGATAAAAAAAGAGCGATTGAAGATAGTAAAGCGATGAAAGCTGCAAAAAAATATAAAGTAGGTAAAGTATTAAAATATGGTAGTATGGCTCTTAATGCTGTGAATCCAGTATACTGGTTTAGAAAACTAGTAATTAATACAAGTGTCGATGCCATTACCAGAAAAGTATGTGTTGTTATCATCTCTATTGTTGGAGAGGAAACAACCAAAGTGTACTCGAAAAAATTATTTGATAAAGAAATTGAACTTGATTTAGTAGAAGGAGATGTATTGGGTCTACTAGAAGGTGGAGATGATGATGAAGATGGAGAAATTATCGAAAATTAAAGATTTTTATGATGTTGTTGAAAATCAAGAAAAAGTCGTTATATATTGGTATACAAAATGGTGTCCAGATTGTTTTATAATAAAGCCATTATTACCAAAATTGGAAAGAGATTTTCCTGAATATAAGTTTTATTCAATAGATAGAGATTTAGACATCGAATTAGCAAGACATTATGAAATATATGGAATACCTAGTTTTACAGTTTTTAAAGATAATGTAGAAATAGGTAGACTGGTTAATAAAAAGCGAAAATCTTATGAAGAAGTTAAAGGATTTTTAGAATCAGTAACTAAATAGTATGGGGTGATTTTATGATATTTAGGAAGAAAAGAATTGTAGCTAAAAGGAGAACTGAAGATACAGTGCCTTTTGTAATACCAGAAATTGAAGATGAGAATAAGAAAAAAGGATATGAGCATGATCATTTTGTATCTCCAATCTTTGGACGTTCAACAAAAGACGATGTTGTTATCCCTAATCCACATAAACATCAAGGTGATCTAGACAAACAACTAGATCCTTTTCGAACGAAACCGAAACTTACTAAGGAAAAAATGAAAGAAAAGTACGGATCTGAATTTCCTGAATTTGATTTGGTTAGTGGACGTAATTTGAACGAAGCAATGAAATCACATGGTAGAAAAAAAGTAAGACCAAACGATCCAGTTCGAGAAGAACCGGTAACCGCATATAAAGAAGAAATTGTATATGAGAAACCAGAGAAGATAGAAGACCAACAAATTGAAAAACCTAAGACGAACATAAACGAGTTTTTCGGGAAACAGCAACAAGTAAGAAAAGAAACATTTGTTTATGATGTGCCAAAAGAGGAATCAGATGTTGAAGTGAAAACTTTGAAAAAAGAATATAAATTTCCACCATTTTCTTTGCTATCTAAACCTTTAGCCAAATCAAAAGATAATCATGAATGGCTACAAAAGCAAATCGATATCCTTGATAAATTATTTGAGGATTTCAAAATTGAAGCGAGTGTAAAAACATATACAAAAGGACCAACAGTAACCAGATATGAAATAGAACTTGAAAGTGGCGTAAATATTAAAAAAATCACTGGTATAAGTGATAATATTAAAATGGCATTAGCTGCAAAGGAAATAAGAATGGAAGCGCCAATTCCTGGTAAAAGTACTGTAGGTATTGAAGTTCCAAATGAAATTGCAGATATTGTTAACTTTATTGATATTGTTAATCAAGATGAATTTAAGTATTCAAATAA
>JBFFKS010000048.1:0-8438 GCA_041555275.1 Xianfuyuplasma sp.
GTTAAAATAGTTTTAGGAGGTGTCGATATGAACAAAAAAATATTTTTTCTATTACCAACGATACTTTTTTTAATTGCAATAATTACATCCCTTGTGGCATTTAATTACTCAAACACCTTAAATAAAGGATATTTATATACGAATATTGGTTCCCAAACAACATATTTTGCAGGAGAGTATGTTGCGATAATAGGTAATTTGGGTGAGGAATCAGATTCGATAACTGTAATGTCTACTGATCAAAGTATTGTAATTACTGTTTTCGATGAATTGGGAAATATCATTATGGAATCTAGTTTTGTAATAAAAGAAGTAGATAGTAGTTATTCAAAAGATATTGTATTGTCATATCTTGAAGCACCAAATACAAAACTTGATGAAAACGAGGATTATATTTTTACAGTTAATCTTCTAAGTGAAACCGAATATGATTTAACTTTAGAAACGACTACAAATAATATTGATGAGAATGAAATAGACATTATATTGGCAAATATTCCTGGTGATATTTTGGATTCAAAAAACTTGAACGAAGGAATTGCATTTACAACGTTTATCTTTTCAATTTTATCACTAGGGACTATCCTTATAATTATATATGTAAAAAAATAAGCCTAATATGGCTTTTTTTATGTATTGCATAAAATCCAGTAACAAACTATCTATAGAACAATCTTTTTGATATAATTAGATTAATTTACAGATGGGTGTGGTTTTATGAAGTCTCTATATGATTTGTTTATGACTCCTTTGGAAAAAAGGGGTATCAGAAATGCTAGAATCAATTTAATACCAAAAGCAAGTGGTAAAATTCTTGAGATAGGTGCTGGTACAGGAGCGAATCTAAAATATTACAATTTCAATAATGTTGATTCTCTTATTGTTACTGACAAAAAAATAAATAAGGTATTAATAAAAAGTAAAAAAGAGTTAATTCAATTTATGGAATCAAATGTTTCCTCATTACCATTTGATGACAACACTTTTGATTACATAGTTCATACTTTAGTGTTTTGTAGCGTAAAAAATGTAGACAAAGGATTATCTGAATTAAGAAGAGTGCTTAAAAAAGATGGAACTTTAATTTTTATTGAACATATATATCCTGAAAAAAAGAGATTGAAACGTTTATTTTCATTCCTTAATCCAGCATGGAGAGTAGTTGCATCAGGGTGTAATTTGAATAGAGATTATGAAAAATCACTAAGATCTAATGGGTTTGATATAATACATTCCAATAAATTCATGAATACTGTATTTGTTTCTGGGGAAGCGAAACTGTCTAAATGAAAATCAAAAAAAGAGTGAGAATTTTAAAATCCTCGCTCTTTCTATTTGTATTAATACTTTTAGTTACGCACTGTCATCATTTGATTCGACTTCGTCTGGGGCATCATCTTCAGTAAGACATGTTCCATCTTGTGTACCATAATAGTTGCTTCTGTTACCATGTTGACCATGTCCAGATCTAGTATGTGTTCTAGCTCTAGTTTGAACCATTGGACCTTCGATGCCTAACTCAACATAAAGGTCATGTAATTCAAGTCTGATTTCGTGTAGTGCATCTGTGATTTCCTCATCTGTCATTGTAGAAAAATCGTAAGTTGCATTGATTACATCGATAGCTGAAACTATTTGAAACGCTTGCTCATCGGTTAGGGTAGATAAAAATTCCTCATTAGGATATGGGAATCCTGTCTCTTTTAAAGCATCAATAGAGGCTCCTCTTGATTTTTGTTGAAACATAACTTTTGCCTGATTAACAGTGTTTGAGGCGAATTCAGCTACATTTTCGTTTTGCATTGCTACTGCACTTCCGCCACCTAGGATTAGTGATCCTACTAGTAATAAGTTCATATTGTATTCTCCTTTTTCTTATTTTGCTCTTCATATATTAAACAATTAGAACCATATTTTTATTGGAAATAATTTTAAATAAATAAAAACAAATATAAAATTCAATGGATTGGAGAAAATCGAACAACATTTTTTCAGTTTTATAATCTTGTAGAACATCTAAATGTAGAAGATGATATCTTATGACCAGTCTTTAGAAAAAAGACAAAGAAAATAGTGCGCTAGGCACTATTTAATAAGTGAAGCATTCTAAAGAAACCTAGAGGGGTTTCAAGGGGGTTAATGAATAATCAAATTCACTATAAAGATTATGACTTCAAAAAGGAAAATCAATATTAATAATTTCTTCATCTGCATCACCTACTTAGATTTTAGCAAGGATCTTAATAAAAATAAACAAGGATTGGGTGAGTTGCAGGTATTAAAACGTATGTTACAAAACACTACTATTTTTACTGAGAATATGGCATAATATGAATGTATATATATTATATATACGATTTTAATACTATTTGTTGCATAGGTTTTTCATCTATGCTATAATTATCAAACGTGAGTTATAAACTCATCCTTGCTGCACTTGCAGCCAGAGACCAAAAGGAGGTAGAAAAATGAGAAAATACGAAATCATGTATATCATTCGTCCTACTGTCTTAGAAGATGACCGCAAATTGTTGATTGAAGAGTTACATAAAATCTTCACTGATACAGGAGCAGAAATTCTAGACGTAAACGAATGGGGTATGAGAGACTTAGCCTATGAAATTCAAAAGCATCGTAAAGGTTATTATGTTGTATTAACTGTTAACACTGAAGAAGAAGCGAGAGCTGAATTTGATCGTGTTGTCAAAATCAAAGAAGATATCATTCGTCATTTAATTATAAAAATGGAACAATAAGGGAGTGTTTTTATGATCAATCGTACTGTATTAGTTGGAAGATTAACAAAAGACCCGGAGGTTAGATATACTTCAAGTAACATTGCGTTCGCAAGATTTACTATAGCTGTAAATAGAACATTTGCTGGACCAAGCGGCGAAAGAGAAGCGGATTTTATTCAATGTATCGCATGGAGAAAACAAGCTGAAAATTTAGCTCGTTTTGTAAAAAAAGGTAGTCTAATTGGTGTTGAAGGAAGAATCCAAACAGGATCTTATGATGATAAAGATGGAACCAGAAAATACACTACTGATGTTGTATGTGATAGCGTACAATTTCTAGAACCAAAAAATCAAGATAACAATAATGCATATACTCCACAAGCTCCAAAAGAGTATAGCAATGACCAATATGAAGATAGACCTGTCAAAAAGAAACAGAATACACCTAGTATTGATGTTTCAGAAGACGACCTACCTTTCTAAAATAAAAAAGGAGGAATTAATTATGGCAAAACCTGGTGGTTTTCGTAAAAGACGTAAAAAAAGATGTTATTTCACAGATAATAAAATTTCATATATAGACTACAAAAATGTAGAGATGTTAAAAAGATTTATTAGCGATAGAGGAAAAATCTTACCTAGACGTGTTACGGGAACAAAAGCAATTTTCCAAGCACCATTAGCAGTAGCAATTAAAAGAGCACGTCATATGTCTCTTTTACCATTTATTAAAGAATAAGACTCTATTGAGTCTTTTTTTTAGCAATTAATATATAGTTTATATATATTATACTTTTGAAAAAAGGCTTACGTATGATATAATAATTTAGACAAATCGAGGTGATTTGATGAAATCCATCTTAGGAAAAATATACATACCATCAGTATTTGTAGTACTATTAATACTAATCATAATCTTCCGTAGAAATACGGTTTTTGTGCTTGTTTTAACAGGTATTGCTTTCATCGGATTAAATGGGTACCTACAAATTTATATTCACCAAAAGAAAACTCGTAAAATTAATTGGTTAACTTCGAAGTTGAATCAAACAAAAGAAACACTAGAGAAAAAAGATAAAGCTGAAAAAAGAATGGTTACAGATTTACCAGTAGGTATTATTCTTTATGATGATCATTACAACATAAAATGGGCGAACGGATATGCAAAAGATATTTTTGAAAATGTTCTTGAACAAAGAAACTTAGAAATGGTTTCGGCTGATATTCATAACCGTATAAAACAACGTAGAGGTGAAGATGTCTTTGTCACAAAAGTGTATACCCATGAATATGAAGTAATGCTGGATAAGAACAACCAAGCATTATATTTATTTCAAGTAACTGAAAGAGAAGAGTTAAAACGTAAATATGATGCATCAGTAGGTGTTATTGCTATTTTAAATTTAGATAACTTAGATGATGCAATTAGTGTATTAGACGTAAGTAATAGAAGTTTTGTTCAAGGTAGATTCCTAGAAGCTTTAGAATCTTGGGGAGAAGAATTTAGGTTTTATATCTCACCTTTAACTAATTCCAAATTAATTGCATTTATGAACAAAGAAACACTTAATAGTATTATTCATAATGAATTTAAAATCGTGGAACGAATTGCAGAAATATCACGTGATAACGACTTATTAGTTACCCTGAGTGCTGGAGTAGCTTGCAGTAACATTAAATTAAATAAACTTGGAGATATAGCTCAAGATGCTCTTGATCTTGCTTTGTCACGTGGTGGAGATCAAGTCGTTGTAAATATTGAAGGTAATGATTTGATGTATTTTGGTGGGAATTCAAATACTGCTGAAAAACGTACTAGAATTACCACAAGAACAAACACTCAAAAATTAGAACGTCTATTTGAAGAAAATAAGAAAGTTTACATCGTACCACATGCACATCCTGATACAGATGCGTTTGGTGCAGCAATGGGTATTCTAAAACTTGCACAAGCATATAATAAAGATGCACATATACTACTAGATCGAAATGATCTAGATAAAACAGTATCTAAAATATTACAGATGATTGCCTATGAGTATGTTACGTTATTAGACTACATCATCTCACCAGAACAAGCGTTAGATCAAATTACAAGAGAAGACTTATTAATTCTTGTAGATCATCATTCGTATAGTCAAACTATGGATGAAAAATTACTTCTAAAGACAAAGAATATCGTGATTATAGATCACCATAGAAAACTTAGTGATGCAATTCCAGGATCTTTGATTTCACATATTGAACCTTATGCATCAAGTAGTGTTGAATTAATTACTGAAATGGTAGATTTAACAAGTAAAGATGTTGAAATAAACGCATTTGAAGCAACAGTAATGTTAAGTGGAATCATGGTTGATACAAACAACTTTATGTATCGCACTGGTTCTCGTACCTTTGAAGCAAGTGCGATTTTACGAAAATACGGTGCAGACACATTTAAAGTAAAAACAATTTTACGTGAAAGCTTATTTGAAATTCAAACAAAATCACAGTTACTTGCACTAGCTGAAATGGTTCATAAGCGATTTAGTATTGTTGTGATTCCTAGAGATTTTGATGTTACAAGAAACCTACTCGCAAAAGTTGCCGACGATTTATTAGAAATAGAAGACACCGATGGCGCATTCGCCATTGGATATTTGAGCCCTAATAACGTAGGGATTAGTGCCCGTAGTTTAGAAGGATTTAACGTTCAAGTAGTCATGGAAAAATTTAACGGTGGTGGACATTTAAATAATGCAGGAGCACAAATAGAAACCGACGATATCAAACAGGTTAGACTGGACCTAATGAAAATATTAAACGAGTCTATTCAGGAGGAAAAACCAATGAAAGTAATTTTAATCAAAGATTTAAAAGGTAAAGGTAAAAAAGGAGAAGTAATTGACGTGGCATCTGGCTATGGAAACTACTTATTAACAAGTAAAAACGCAATTGAAGCAACACAGGAAAACTTACATTCAATTGAAATGGAAAAAGCAAAACGTGAAGAACAAGAACGTAAACTAGTAGAAGAAATGAAAACTCTAAAATTAAAAATTGAAAATCTTCCTGTTAAAGTATTTGTAAAGATTGGAGAATCAGGAAAATTCTTCGGTAAAGTAAATAGTAAGAAAATTGCTGATGAATTTAAAAAACAACACAAGCTTGAAGTTGATAAACGTAAAATTCAATTAAAAGGAAATATTGATAAATTAGGTAATTATAAAGTTGATGTTAAACTTCATAAAAATGTATTAGCTAAAATTGAAGTATTAGTAATCGAAGAATAGGGGTGTCTCATGGAAAAAATTACACCACATAATGTTGAAGCTGAACAATCAGTTTTAGGTAGTGTCTTCGTTGATCAAGGTGCTATTAAAACATTAGTAGATAAATTAGAAAGTGATGATTTTTTTACGTATCGCCATAAAGTAATCTTTACCGCAATGTTAGAATTGTTCCAAGAAAATATTATTATCGATTATACAACATTATCTAATAAACTTGAAACCAAAGATTTGTTAAATGATGCTGGTGGAATCGAGTATATTTTGGGTCTAATCAACAGTGTGCCTTCGATTGCAAACCTAACAAACTACATTAACATCGTAAGAGATAAATCAATCACGAGAAGAATTATGGATGCTTGTCGTAAAATTATAGAAGATGGGTATGCAAATGATGATGCTTTAAGTTTTGTTGATAACTCAGAAAAAACTATTTTTGATATCGCAAAGACAAGACGAGCTACAGACTTTGTTACTATAAAAGAAGTTACACAAGAAGTAATTGAAAAAACGGAAGCTGCTCGTCATAATCAAGGTAAAATTACTGGTCTTGACACAGGGTTTGACGATATTAATGAATACACATTAGGGCTACAACCTTCAGAACTAATGATTATTGCAGCAAGACCATCAATGGGGAAATCTGCATTTGCATTAAATATCGCAACAAACGTTGCGTCACTTCCAAATAAACCATATGTAGCATTCTTCAGTTTAGAAATGGGTAGTGATCAACTAGTATCAAGGATGATTAGTTCGGTATCACGTGTTCATTCAAATAATATTCGTACAGGAGATTTAACTCCATCACAGTGGCAACAAATCTCTTTAGCTAGAGAAACATTGTCAGGATTAAATGTACTTTTTGATGATTCAGGTACAGTGAAAGTAACTGATTTACGTCAAAAATGTCGTAAATTGGCACAAGAGAAAAAACTCGATTTAGTTATTATTGATTACCTTCAATTATTGAGTGGTTCGACAAAAGAAAACCGTGTACAAGAAGTATCAGAAATATCACGTGTATTAAAAGAGATGGCTCGTGAGTTGAAGATACCTGTTATTGCCTTATCTCAGTTGTCTCGTCGAGTAGAATCACGTGAAGAAAAAATCCCGATGATGAGTGATTTACGTGACTCAGGATCAATCGAGCAGGATGCCGATATTATTCTATTTTTGTATCGTGATGATTATTATCTAAAGGAAAAATCAAGTAGACCAAATACGGTAGACATAATTATTGCGAAAAATAGACAAGGTGCTACTACAACTGAAAGCATTCATTTGACATTTAATAAAGCATGTAGTTATTTTGAAAATATGATTGGTAGTAGAAGCGATGGACCTTTAGGGGAACTGTAACATAATTTAATTAATTAAATAAATATAAAAACCAAAACTTTGTAACTTATGTTACAAAGTTTTTTATTTACCTGTAATATAATTAATCTCGTGGAGTTGATAACATGAATTATATTATGCCTAAAATCAAAAGAAATACCAAAAATACCCCTGAAATACATAATCAGGTTATTTCATATATTAATAAACTGAGTATGAATCAAAATTTGTCTTTTAGTGAGTATTTATATATCTTGGATAACATTACTACAGGAGAGACTGAATACCTATATAACAAAGGAATGGAAGCCAAACAACCTTACTATCAAAATCGCGTCTTTTTACGAGGATTAATTGAGATTTCTAACTACTGTAAAATGGGCTGTAAATACTGTGGGATTAACAATAAAGTGAAAACGATTGAACGTTACCGTTTACCAAAAGCAGAAATTATGGAATGTGCTGATGTTGGATATAAACTTGGGTACAGAACCTTTGTAATGCAAGGCGGAGAAGATAGTTATTATACTGATGAGTATTTAGTTGATTTATTGCAATCAATGAAAGCAAAATACCCTGATATAAGAATTACACTATCACTTGGTGAAAGAACGAAAGAATCCTATCAAACATTGTATGATTCTGGTGCTGATCGATACTTATTAAGACATGAAACAGCATCAAGAAGATTATATAATTATTTGCATGCTGATTTTATGTCATTTGATAATCGACGAGAGTGTCTAAATAATTTAAAAGAAATCGGATATCAAGTAGGTGCAGGATTTATGGTTGGAAGTCCAACCCAAACCAACAGTGATTTAGTAGAAGACTTGATTTATTTAAAAGAGTTGGATCCACACATGATTGGAATTGGTCCGTACCTTTGTCATAGTGATACAGAGTTAGCTGGAAATGAATCAGGGACACTTGTTGAAACATTAATTATGGTTGCTTTGGTAAGACTAATGTCACCAAAATCTTTATTGCCAGCAACGACGGCACTGGGTACATTGGACAAAATAGGTCGTGAAAAAGCATTAAAGGTTGGTGCTAATGTAATGATGCCAAATATTAGTCCAACAGA
>JBFFKS010000049.1:0-8390 GCA_041555275.1 Xianfuyuplasma sp.
AGGTTGGACCAATGTAATTCCTTCTTCTTTTGCTTTTCTAAGTTTCTTTGCAAAGTTCTTTTCATCAGGAATGTTTCTAAGTTTCTCAACAGCTCTGTCCAAATCTAAATCTGGATGTTTTCCTGTTTTCCAACCTTTTAGTATTTCTTGTCTTATCTCAAAAAACTCTTCTAAAGACATTTTCTTGTTTAAAACCATAATAATTCTCCTTATAGCAAGTACTGCTTCATTAATTTTAGAGCTACTTTTGGATATTTTTGACTTAACAATCCCATAGCTGCAAGGATATAACTTTTATCTATTAGAATTGACGGTTTTGATGGTCGTAATTCTAGTAATTTGTTTGATTTTTTATTTACTTGTTGTAGTATTTTTTTAGGGTCCTTACTATTGATTAATACCCCACCTGTACCGATTACATATCTAATACCAGTAAGGTCTTTTCCAGTTTGGTAATACATATCACCAAGTGGTGTATGTACCACTTCCACATGACCAACATGACGACTAATTGAAACGTCAGTACAAATTTTAGCAATCGCTGAATCAAATTCTTCCTCATCTTTTGTTATCGGGATAAATCCAATTTGCTTTGCACGTCTATCAAGTGATTTAGTAATGTTATGATCACAGTTATCGTCTTCTTCAAAATACTTTTTAAATTCATAGTCAGATACTAAACTTAGAAGTGCATTCGCACTGAATCGCATTCCCAAATCACCTTCGACTGTACGTTTGGCAAATGGTTCTTCTAATCCTTTTAAAATGACTTCTGTACGTTTAGGGAATCCTTCTCCAATAGTATGAACATCAGTAGTTGCTCCACCGATATCAATAACCATTAGTTCACCATACCCTTCAATTTCTTCAAACCCTTTTGACAGTAATTCTGCAGCCTGTAAAACTGCTTCTGGTGTTGGCATAATTATTTCACCTATTTGTTCTTCGGCTCTTTTAATTCCTTTGGCTTCAATAATCTTTTCAATGAAAATTTTTCTAATAATATGTTTTGCTTCTGTAACATCAAGTTTCTTTAATTGTGGCATAACGTTTTGTACAATATGAAATTCAATATTTGTATTTTCAAAAATTTCTTCTATTTCATCAATAGCATCTTTGTTCCCAGCAATAATAACAGGAACATCAACCCCAACTTCTACAAGTTTTTTTGCATTGTGGATGATACATTCTCTATTCCCACCATTGGTTCCACCTGCAAGTAGTATGATATCAATATCAGCATCTTTGAGTTCTTGTGCTTCTCTTTTAGTCATGTGATAAGAAAATACTTTTTTAACAATAGCCCCTGCACCCAAACATGCTCGCTTCGCCGCTTCAACAGTTAGTTCTTCAACCAAACCTATTGCTGCCATTTTAAGTCCACCAGCTGCACTACTACAAGCAGAAATACCAGATATCGACTTGATATCTTGGTGATCTCTTAATAATAATTTAAGTGCCTCATTATATCCATCTAGAACATTTGTCTCAACAGTTGTTGGTGCTTTTGAAGTACCAATAATGTACTCTCCATCTAAATCAACACAAACTAATTTTGTGTATGTAGATCCAAAATCGACTAAAAGATAAGGTTTCATTAAATACCAATATCCTCTCTTAAATGGTTGATAGCGTCTTCGATTTTTACACCTGGACCATATACTCTATCAAATCCCATTTTTTTAAATCTCGATTCCACTTCTTTAATATCTTGTTTCCCTACTACAATGTTTCCTCCAACATATAATTTAACATGTGAAAGTCCTGCTTCTTCGCACTTTTCTTTAAAGTAACGACAATCCATTTCACCATGCCCGTATAGGCTAGAAACTAAGATTGCTTTTGCGTCTGTTTCAATCGCTGCATTGATAAAATCTTCCTGACTTGATAAAACACCGATATTTACTACGTTATAACCATTTTGGCTTAATACATAGTCAATAATCTTATTACCAACTGCATGAACATCTGCACCAATAACACCAATAACCACAGTTTTCATAATCATTTCCTCCTGAATTAACAAAAGGATGAAAGCTCATATTAAGAGTTTTCCATCCTATTTTTTAGTCGAGTATAAACAAAGGTCGTTTTTTAATAAAACGGCTTTAATTCTCACAACTTTTAACACTTGTTTAAAGTTCTGATTCATAATCATCGACCTCGGCTCGTATAGATTTAAATAATAATACATTCTATATTATACCTTTGTAAAATCATAAATCAAGTTATTTTTACATTTTTTTGAAAGCGTTTGTATAAATGGGTTATTTTCATCTTTTTTTACATTAAGGATGATAAAATTTCAACCCTTCTAGTCTTTTGGTCAAATGAAACAATTTTCAAAACAAAAAAGTACAAAACTGTACTTTTAGTTATCCAAAATATTCTTTTAACTCTAGATTCATGCGTAGTGCTAAATATCGTGTTGGAAATACACTTATGGTTTGATTGTATATTAGAACCTTTGAATTATAGATTCTACGTTCTTTTTGTAGTTGATTGAATTTTTCTTTTAGTGGTTTGTATTGCTCTTCATCCAAATCTTCAATCTCGTTATAAATGATGTGTATTGCACTAAAAAGGTCCTGTCGTTCTCTTAATAACAAGGAACGAAGTTTTTTACGTTTATATCGTGATATTTTACGAATGAAATCATTGTTATCTTCACTAGATATTATTTCACGATTTTTGTAGAAAAGTTCTAATGTTTCTTCTAGTCGCTTATAAAATGATACCTCATGTTGCGACACCTCTGTCCATAATTGTAGTAGGCGTTTTCGTAGCCTAATAATACCTATTACGATAATTGCGGCAAAGATTAAGAAGATAAGAATATCTAAAAAGATTTTCATATGATCACTTCCTTATTTTATGTATTGCTTAAGGATATCTACTTTGTCAAGTTTTTCCCAAGGTAAATCTAAATCATCTCGACCAAAATGTCCATAAGCTGCTGTTTGTTTATAAATTGGACGTTTTAAATCCAATGATTCAATGATTCCTTTTGGTGTTAAATCGAAGTTTTCTACAATTGCTTTGACGATAGATGATTCATCTATATTAGAAGTACCAAATGTTTCTATGCTAATACTAGTAGGATGAGCAACTCCAATAGCATATGATAATTGAATTTCACATCGATCAGCTAAGCCTGCAGCAACGATATTTTTTGCAACATATCGTGCAGCATACGCGGCACTTCTGTCTACTTTAGATGGATCTTTTCCACTAAATGCGCCACCACCGTGACGACCCATACCACCATATGTGTCTACAATAATTTTACGACCAGTTAACCCAGCGTCCCCATGAGGACCACCAATAACAAATTTACCTGTTGGGTTGATAAAGAATTTTGTATTCTCGTCAATCATAGATGGATCGATTATTACATTTACAACATATTCTAGAATGTCTTTTCTAAGTTGTTTTTGTTCAATGTCTGGACGATGTTGACTCGACACAACAACTGCTTCTACACGAAATGGTTCATTATTTTCATTAAATTCAACCGTTACCTGAGTCTTACCATCAGGACGTAAATAATCAAGTGTTCCATCTTTGCGTACTTTTGAAAGTTGTCTTGCAAGTTTGTGTGCGAGCGTAATAGCGATTGGCATATACTCAGGAGTTTCATTACTGGCATATCCAAACATGATACCTTGGTCTCCAGCACCTTGTTCTGCATATTCACCTTCGCCTTCATTTACCCCTTGGGCAATATCTGGTGATTGTGGATCAATTGCTACTAAAACAGCTAAATTTTCTGCATCAAACCCATATTTTCCACGGTTATAACCGATTTCATTAACGGTTGATCTTACTATTTTTTGAATATCAACATATGTTGTAGTGGTTATTTCTCCAGCGACCAAAACAAGTCCAGTGGTAACACTAGTTTCACACGCTACTCTTGCTTCTGAGTCTGCTGATAATATCGCATCTAAAATCGCATCACTAATTTGGTCACAAATCTTATCAGGATGCCCTTCTGTTACACTTTCACTTGTAAATAGTTTTTTCATAATTATGCTCTCCTACTCTGTAAATTTATATTTTTCATAGAATGCTTCAAACTCCATTTGGTATTTCAAGAATCTATCCATAATGTATGGTTCAAAATATTCCTTAAATTCTAGTTGTAATAAATCAATTGCTCTTTTATGTTTTAACTCTGATTTATAATTACGTGCTTGACGTAAGATATCATATAATTCAGCGAGCAAAATTATTTGTCCTTCTTGACTTCTTTGTACGCGTTTCATACGTTCAATAAAATTAGGATCTACTGTTTTTTCAAAATGTGCTCTAACGATATCTTCTGACTTTTGATTCAGTTGAAGACGTTTAATAATTACAGATCCTAAAATTGTTTTGTCTCTAATTACTGAATAATCTCTTTCTGTTAGTGTTTCCTTGCTTTCATATTCTAGGATTGATAGGTCATTTACACTTTCAATATGAATAACACTATAATCATAAATTTCAGTACAAACATTACTACTTAATCCTAAGATACTCGCTAATCTACTAGCAAGTTCAGCAATTCTATGAACATCTTCTCTTGTCTGATTAATTGTATGTGAGTTAAACACACCAATTACGTCAAAAACATCACCAACGACTGCTTTAAAATCTTTTTCCATATCACGGCGTTTGATTAATTCTTGTTTACGTTTACTGTTCATCATCTGTCCAATTGATACACTTGAATACAGTGCAATGTAGAACACCACAAGTAAAATTGTTCTTAATACAATATCAATCGCTACATTGGGATTTGTAACAAAAAGATACTGGAACAAATCATATAAACTAGTGAAACTATATAGTGGATATACAACTAAAACATGTAGTCCAAACATTAAGACAAATACCCATTTAAATAGGATTCTTAGTAGTGTCGCATCTTGGTACAATGCGATAACTACAAGTGCGAAGTAGATTAAGATATATCCTGCTTGGGCAATAGACATATCTACAATGTGTCCTAACACAGCACTTTCCTGTGCAGCAGCATCTAATGAAGTATTGTTAATGATTTCCCCAAAGTTTAGGTTCCCCGCGCTTAATCGAAGTTTTACATATACTCCAAGTGAACCTGCAAGAAGATACACACTTCCTACATACATGGCCATTTGTTGTTTTAGAAGTGTTCTAGGTTCTTCATTAATGATTCGTTTTAGTGTCGTATTTATGAACAACATAATCAGTGCTAATATTGCCAATACTACATAAACAGGGTTTTGATTTCCGATAAGTGAGAATATTACAAAAACGATATTGATAACCCATAGTATATTTTTATTTACCCGATTACGACGATACAAAACAGACGTATCATCTAGGATGTCTACACCTGCTTCAAAGTTGAATCGATCTGCAATTCGTTTTAATATTCTTTTGTAGTAAACTCTAAGTTTTCTTCTGAACGTTGATGGTTTTTCATCAACAGCTTTTTCCTTTGTTTTACCTGGATAGTATATTCCAGTTTTTTGTGCTAAATTTCGAAAGAATAAAGCAATTTTGTCAGTAGCAGTTTGTTTATTAGGGTCTACACCTTTATTCAGATCTTGATAATACTTTTTTAATTCTTCTGGTTCTTGTGTTTTCTTAAAAAAGTCATCAAGGCGTTTTTGGTTGTTAGGCATAACAACCACCCCCCTATTAAATATCTAGATCAAGTTTTATTTCTTCTACCTTAGGGTCTTTTAATGCTTCATTTTCATTAGTGATTTGGGCTACACGCGTTGAAGCTGCAGCTGCCAATGCGCCAACAATGTCATCCATAAATGTGTGACACATACCGCCCTCGTGTTTTCCTTCTTCGTTTAAACGATCAATAACCAATGGCTTATTCACATCAATATCACCAAAATTAGTCTTTCCTATTGTACCATAAAGACCAGCTATTTCAAGTCCAAACAACTCGTCTATCCCAAACATTCCGAGATCCTGTTTGAGGATTTCATAAATAGGTCCTTTAAATATTTTTTCATCTGTCAAACGATCAATTTCAGCCCCGAGTTGCAAGATATGGAATGTATCTCGTAAACTAAGGATTTTTTCTACTGAATCAACACATTCTTTAAGGCTGATTGTATCAGACCATTTTGATTGCTGACGGAAGGCTACTTCAGCAATTTCTTCTACGGTTACAGTTCTTTCTTTTAACGTTTGAATGTTCATCTCTAACATTTCTTCGCGTGAGTAAAGTGTTCTTGGCTTCATTTCATCACCTCTTATAATATATTATTATAACATATTTGTATTTTATTTAAATACTTCCCCGATTTTTATTAAATTACGTCCAGCCCCTTGCATAAAGGTTTTTACGTCTTGACGTTTTTTTCCAGCCAGTTGTACTTCTTTTATTTTAATTGCTCCGTTGGTTACTTTAACCCCGATGGCTTCATTTAGCAGTTTAAAGATATAACCATTTGGAAGTTCTTTGATGTTTTCAAAATTTTCACAATCACACATTTCAACTTGCAACACTTTTAGTTGTTTATCATTAATCGTTGTAAAACATGTAGGACTTGGCGTAAAAGCACGAACATGTGCGTCGATTTCTTCTTTTGAAAGTTCCCAATCAATCTTTTCTTCTTCTCTTTTTAGGTTATATGCATAGGTTATATTATTTTCATCTTGTGGAATTCTATCATTTGTTCCATCTATGATACTTGGGAGGGTGTCGAGCAATAAATCATTTCCGAGAATACTTAGTTTTTCAAATAAAGTACCATTTGTGTCATATGGCATTATAGGGATACTTCTTTGACTAATGATATCTCCACTATCCATCTTCATTGCCATATACATAATGGTGATCCCTGTTGTTGTATGTAGTCTTTTAATTGCTCGTTGTATTGGAGCTCCACCCCTAAGAAGTGGCAACAAACTTCCGTGGACATTTAATGCACCAAGACGTGGATAATCAAGAACAGCTTTAGGAATGATTTGGCCATAAGCTGCTGTAATGATTAAGTCTGGTTTAATATCCAATATTTTTTGAAAATCATCTTTTATGCGTCGTGGTTGAAAAACCTCGATTCCTAACTCAAGGGCTTTTACTTTTACAGGAGAAAAAGTAATGACTTTCTTTCTTCCCACACTCTTATCGGGTTGGGTTACGACTAAAGATACTCCATATTCTTTATGAAGGTTTTCTAATATTCTTACACTAAATTCTGGTGTACCCATAAATACTATTTTCATGTTTTCACTCCTATAATAAACTTGGATTTTTATCAATCGCAATCGTCATTATTTCATTGTATTCTTTGTATACTTCTTTGAGTAGATCATCCAATAATTCACTCTCTTTATATTTAATTATTATTTGTGCTCTAAAATAATTGTTTATTCTAGCTATTTTAGGCATAACAGGACCTAATACTTGGATATTATCCTCTAGGTTTTTACGTAGTTTTATTACTAATTTAGTCCCTTGTTTTAGTAACTTCTTAACATCTTTATCACTTAAAACAATTTGTGCTATCTTAAAGAAAGGTGTATACCCACTAACCTCCCGGATTGTCATTTCCGTTTTATAGAAGGCATGATAATTATGGTCCTTGGCATATAATATTGCATAATGATCTGGATTATAAGTTTGAATAACAACCTCTCCATCTATATCGTGCCTTCCAGCTCGCCCACTAACTTGTGTAAGCAATTGAAATGTTTTTTCAATCGCTTTATAGTCTGGAAGATTTAAACTCATATCCGCTGCCAAAACACCTACTAAAGATACTTTGGGAAAATCTAGACCTTTGGCAATCATCTGGGTACCAATTAAGATATCACCGTTATTTTCAAAATCATATAATAGTTTTTCATGACTATTTTTGTTCATTGTTGTGTCACTATCCATTCTAGTGACATGAGCATTCGGAAATGCTTTTTTTACATATGCTTCTACACGCTCTGTACCAATTCCCATATATCTAATATGAGGACTTTCACAATGTGGACAGACGGTAGGATTCGCTTCATTGTGACCACAATAGTGACATTTTAATGAATCTGTTCTTTCATGATAGGTTAGACTAATATCACAGTTGGGACACATGATAACCTCACCACAATTACGACACATAACAAATGTACTGTGCCCTCTTCTGTTTAGGAGAAGAAGGATTTGTTCTTTCTTTTCTAAACGATCAATGATTAATTCTTCTAATCGTTTTGAAAAGATGGATCTGTTGCCACCTTTAAATTCATATCTCATATCTTCAACATAAACAATCGGTAGTGTTGTTTTGTTTGCTCTATGTTTCATTTCAAGTAATTTGTATTCGCCATTTAGTGCTTTATGGTAACTTTCAACACTTGGCGTTGCACTTCCTAAGATTAATGGGATATTGTAGTGTTTACAACGTAAT
>JBFFKS010000050.1:0-8334 GCA_041555275.1 Xianfuyuplasma sp.
ACATCGTAAATAGTATCATTTGGATCAAACTTAACTTTTATTGTTGTTTCTTCTGCTTTTTCGCTCATCTCTTTCTTAACAACAAGAGAAATTGAAATTTCATTTCGTGCAAACGTTCTTTTACCTGCCACAAATCGATTGATTTTTGGTTTTTGTGAAATAACGCGAACCATACCAGCTAATACAATGTGTAAAAATCCAATTTTATATCCTTCTCCACGTAATTTTCTAATTAATTTTTGAGGATTTTCAAAATATACTCTTTCCTCAAAAAACACTTGTGCATCATTTCTTTCTTTCATGATATGCGGTATTACTCTGAAAAAAGGATCTACTTTTCTAAGTTTGTAACCATCATTCCTGTCCCCGAATCTTCTTTTCATAAAATCACTCTCCAAAGATTATTATAATATAATTAATGAATAATGAAAAGAAAAAGGTTGGAACTTCCAACCTTTTATTATTCAATCACTAAATCTTTAAACTGTGTTGTATATAAATCGTAATAGAATCCTCCAAGATGTAATAAATCGCTATGATTTCCGCTCTCAATTAACTCACCATCTTTAATTACTAGTATTTTACTAGCATTTCGAATTGTCTGTAGTCTATGCGCAATTACAAAACTTGTTCTGTTTTTCATAAGTGTACGCATGCTTTCTTGTATTTTAAATTCTGTTCTTGTATCAACATTACTTGTAGCTTCATCAAGAATTAAAACATCTGGATCGCTAAGAATTGTTCTTGCAATCGAAATCAACTGTCTTTCTCCTTGACTGAAGTTATTTCCACCTTCAAACACTTCTGTGTCATATCCTTGTGGTAACCTTTCAATAAAATCATGTGCGTTAGCTAATGAAGCTGCTTGAATCATTTCTGCTTCAGTAGCTTCAAGTTTTCCATACATTATGTTATCTTTAACTGTCCCACTAAATAAACTTGTGTCCTGAAGTACAACTCCTATATTTTTTCGAACCGAGTCTTTTTTATAGGTGGTAATATTGGTTTCATCAATCAATATTTCCCCTTCATTAACATCGTAGAAGCGATTTAATAAATTAATAATTGTCGTTTTACCACTTCCTGTTGGTCCAACAATCGCAATTGTTTTTCCTGCTTCAGCGTTGAACGAAATATCTTTCAATACAATAGTGTCTGGTACATACCCAAATGTAACATTTTTGAATTCGATGTGTCCTTTTAGATGTTTTGCTTCTTCTTCACCGTCGTTCACATATTCATTTGGTTCATCAATTAAAGTAAATACTCTTTCTGCACCTGCAAGTCCTTGTTGTAATGTATTAAATAATTGTGCAAGGTTTGAGATTGGTTGAATAAATGATCTAGTATATTGAGTTATGGCAGAAATATCTCCAATTGAGATGGCAATTCTACCACTAATTTTTAATAGACCTCCAATTGCAACAACGATAACGTAAATAAAGTTTTGTAAAAACATTATAACGGGCATTATAAATCCAGAATACACCTGTGCTTTATATCCTGCATTACGTAATTTGATATTTGTCTCAATAAACTCATCTATAACTTCGTTCTCTGTACCATATAATTTAACTACTTTGAGCCCTGAGGTATTCTCTTCAACAATTCCGTTTAATGCGCCCAAGAATTTTTGTTGAGCAACAAATCCTTTTCTAGTAATTTTCCCGATTTTCATCGTAAATATTGCCATAAATGGAACAAATACAATGACAATTAACGCTAATCCCCAATTTATTACCAACATCATAACCAGAGAGAAAACTAACATGATACTTGAATTAATTAGTTCTAAAACAAACTGTGATAGGACTGCACTAATCAAATCTACATCATTGGTGATTCTTGATACTATGTCCCCTGATAAATTATCATCATAATATTTTACAGGTAGTAATTGTAATCTATCAAAAGCATCTTTTCTAATTCTAGCAACTGTTTTTTGAGAAATGATTGTCATTGAATACCTACCAATAAACCTGATGATACTATTGAGCACAGCAAAGATAACGATAAACGCTCCTACTGTGTATGCAGCAGTATAGTCAAAAACAATAAAGTTATCTATTGCTTTGGCAAAAAGATATGGTAATAGTCCACCCAACATTGTTGCAATCGCCATTGATGCAACAACGAGGATAAATACCGCACGGTAATTATCTAGATAACGCCAAATTCTAATAATGGTTCCTTTTCTATCAGAAGCATTTTTCCCAAGATATACGCGATGTCTTCCTCCGCCAACAACACGGTTTAGATCTTTCGAATAATCCTTATTAGCAGCATTTCTTTTCTTAACTTGTTCTTTATTTAAAATTGTTGATTTATGGTTTATATTTTCAAATACATCTTTTTGATCTTGTTCATGCGTTATACTCTTTTTAATCTTACGCATCTGCTTCACCTCCCATTTGAGATAAAACAATTTCTTGATATACTTTACTATTTTTCATTAAATTTTCATGCGTATCATATCCATCAATACTACCTTTATTGTTCAATACTAGAATTCGATCCATCTGACTAACTGTTGATATCTTTTGAGCTATTAGCAATGTTGTCATATTATTACTTAACTGCTCAATCTCTTTAAGTATCGAAGCCTCACTTTGTGCATCTACAGCACTGGTCGAATCATCCAATATTAGTATCTTTGGATTTCTTAAGAAAGCTCTAGCCAAAGAGATTCTTTGCTTTTGTCCACCAGAGAGATTTGTCCCTTTTTGCATGATTTCATGATTGTATAAATCATCATACTGATTAATAAATTCAGAAGCTTGCGCTTTGTCACTTGCCATTTGCAATTCTTCAATGGATGCATTCTTTTTACCTTGTAAAAGGTTTGTTGCGATACTACCGCTGAATATTGTAGCGGTTTGTGTTACAACACTTATTTGAGAACGCAGACTAGCGATGTTATATTGTTTTACATTAATATCATCAATTAAAATCGCACCTGATTTAACATCATATAGTCTTGGGATTAAGTTAATAATACTTGATTTACCACTACCAGTTGAACCAATGATACCTATTCTTTCACCAGGTTCTACTTTAAATGAAATCTTTCTAAGAACTTCATTGGCTTCCTTACCATAAGCAAAGCTTACATCTCGAAACTCTATTTGCCCTTTAATGTCGAAATCGTCAACACAGTCGTCACAATTTTGTAAATCTACTACTTCCTCCATTACTTCGATAATACGTTTACTACTTGCTATAGCTCTTGTCATAAAAATCATTATCATAGCAAACATTAATAATCCAAATAAAATTTGCATGCTATAATTACTAAATGCCATTAGGATTCCAACTTTAGGAAGTCCAGTACCTACTTCTAGTAATGTACCATCCTTAAAAAAATATGCTCCTAAGAAGATTAATCCAGCAAGTGTTAGATTAAAGATCATCATAATGAACGGTTCAGCAACAGCCATAACTTTTTCAGCTGCAGTATTTGTTGTTCTAAACAACTCATTTGCAGCATTAAACTTTTTGTTCTCTTGTTCCATTGAAACAAACGATTTAATTACACGTGGAGAGTTTGCCGTTTCAAGTGATGCTTTATTTAAACCATCAACTGTTTTAGGCACTTTCATAAAACGTGGTGTTGCGATTATCATTACAACGACTATCGTTAAAACTAGTATTGGCAATGATGCATAGAATATGTTAGAAAGTGCTAAAGATGTCTGAATGGCCATAAATAATCCTATACCAAACATCAATGGTGCTCTTACAATAATTCTTAATAGCATTGAAAAAAATTGTTGAATTCTTGCTATATCGCTTGTAGCTGTTGTTATTAAGCGACTTGTTTTAAATTTGTCAACATTTGTAAAACTAAGTGATTGTATTTTTCTGAATAAATCCTCACGTAAATCAGCAATACTCCACATAGCTACTTTTTGTGAACTATAAATATTGATAATTGCTAGTACCAATCCAAATAAAGCAACAATAACCATTAATCCACCAGTTTGCCATAGAAGATCGTAATCTTCATTTGGTATTGCATTATCAATAATTCTAACCATTAAAAATGGTACCACGAATCCAGTAACAACATTAAGTGTCATCGCAACCAGTGATATCAATATGTACTGCCAATATTTAAGTGTATATCTTAATGTTTTAAGTAAACTACTCATCTATTTCCTCCTTAAGTAATCCAGTTTGAAGTATTTTTAGATTCCATTCTAGCTCTTTCATTGCTTTTTCTTTACTCCAACGCTGTATTAATGAATCCCTAATAACATTACGTTTTACTTGTTGTAGTAATCCGTACATTTTTATCAAGTCATCATTACTATGTAATTTAATCATAGATAAATCCATCTTATCTAAAATTTCTAAAATGTATGCTTCTCTTTTTTTATTTTGGTGCTCTAAATACTTCTCATTTGAACCAATGCTTTGTAATACATTTCTCATAAATTTGTGTGTCTTACGATCAAGGTAATTATCAATATCAATTAAAAAAGTAAGTTTAATATACTCAAATAAATCACTCGTCTGATCTGAGTACTTTTTTCCCTCTTCAAAAATTTTGTCGAAAACTTGATCGACAACATAATAATATAAATCATCTAAATCCTCAAAGTATTGATAAAAACTACCTCTAGGAATTTGTGCATCCTTAATAATATTTGATACCCGACATTTATATAATTGGTTTTCAGCAAATTCTTTTTCAGCAGCTTTTAAAATTTTATCTTTTTTTTCTTTATCTAGATTATAAAATGTATCTTTTGGCATAAATAATCCTCCTTTGTGACGGCGTGTCACTTATATGATATATGACATTCTGTCATATGTCAATAATTTTACAATAAAAAATCCCTACGGGGGAAGGGATTTTTTTATGGAGTTCAAACTTACTTTTTCCAAGAGGTTTATGAAATAGTTTGATAATGATATTATACAATGATTTTTATAAATACATATGAAAGTCTTATGAAGATATTGTGAAGAATAATTACTTCTATTAGAGTGTATTACTATATATAAGGAAAAGTATTTGGTAAAATGAATTGAGGTGATTTTATGCATAATAGTAAAGTAGTAATAATTGGAACAGGATTTGTAGGAATGAGTTATGCTTATGCTCTAGTTAATCAAGGTACCGTTGAGGATCTAGTACTAATTGATATTAATCATGAAAAGGCGCTAGGAGAAGCAATGGATTTAAATCACGGCTTGGCTTTTGGTCCGAAAAAAATGAATATAAAAGCAGGTAATTATGACGATTGCAAGGATGCTGGTTTGGTTGTTATAACTGCTGGTGTGAATCAAAAAGAAGGAGAAACTCGTATTGAGTTGCTTAACCGTAACGCAAAAATTGTTAAGTCTGTTGTAAAAAGCATTATGGCAAGTGGATTTAATGGAATAATACTTGTAGCTTCTAATCCTGTTGACATATTAGCTTATGTCGCATGGAAAGAATCAGGATTACCAAAAAGTAAAGTAATTGGTAGTGGTACTTCTCTCGATACAGCAAGATTGCGTTATGAAATATCGGAATATATAAATATTGATTCAAGAAATATCCATGCATATATATTGGGTGAACATGGTGATAGTGAGTTCGTCTGCTGGTCTAATTCCCATATCGGGGTAAAACCTTTAAAAGATGTAATTGATACCATGGATGAAATTAATATGGAAGATCTTGATAAGATTTACAAAAAAGTACGTGACGCAGCCTATGAAATTATCAAAAGAAAAGGTGCAACATATTATGGTATTGGGATGGCTCTAGTCCGAATAACACACGCCATTTTCAATAATGAAAACCGTATTTTACCTATCAGTGTATTACATTGTGGTGAATACGAATGTGAAGATGACGTATATATCGGATTACCTGCAGTACTGAATCGTGATGGAGTTCATCATGTCGTTAAACTGATGATAAATGATGATGAAAAACTTAAATTACAAAATTCTGCTAATATTTTGAGATCAAATTTAAATAATATGGGGTATTAAAAAAATCTGCTTAGGCAGATTTTTTTTATTCAAATGGGTATTTCAAGCCGATTATATCTCGAATTTTATCCATTACTTCTATTGTAGTAATTGATTTATCAAATCTCATTATATCATTTTCAGTTAATCCGTTTTGAATCGTCTCTGCGAATGCATCAATTTGATACTCAAATCCTCCTGCTTTAAATGGGAAATCATGTTTCACACCATCGATAAAACATTTTTCACCAGACCAAAAATTAGGAATCACTATTTCATGGTTTTCAAATGTAATAACCCCTTGTCTTTTTGTCGGTTTAGAAATTGAGGATTTTAGGTTTGCTTTTACACCATTTTCAAAAGTAATAATTATATCACAATCAGTATCTACTCCCGTTGTGTGGAATAATGCATTTGCATCTATATGAAAAACCTCACTATCCATATAATGCAGAACAGAGCTTATCGGATATACCCCTATATCAAGTAGGCTACCACCAGCTAAATGTGGATTAAGTAGTCTTCTTTTCTCATCATAATCTGATATTAAATCGAACCCAAACTCAAAATTCATTTCTTTTATTTCTCCAAATTGTTTTGATTCAACAATATCTTTTACAAACTTGGTTACAGGTAAAAAACTTGTCCACATTCCTTCCATTAGTAAACGATTATTGTTTTTAGCAGCTAGAATCATTTCTTTTAATTCATGAATATTAACTGAAATTGGTTTTTCGACCAATACATGCTTTCCATGATTTAAAAACAGAATTGCTTGCTCCATATGAAAATTATGTGGTGTAGCAATATAAACAGCATCAATAACATCACTTTGGGCCATTTCTTTGTAACTGCCAAAGGCATAATCTAAATGAAATCTTTCCTTAAACTCATCAGCTTTTTTGAAGGTTCTCGAAGCTACTGCAGTTACGACTGCATTTTTTGATTTTATAATATCTGTAGCGAATTTCTGTGCGATGGCTCCTGCACCAACTATACCGAATCTAATCATTAGAAAGGCACATTATCCATTTCAACAAATAACTTTCGTCCTTTATTCAATTTTTTTATTTTACTCATATCATCATCTGTTAATTCAAAGTCCCATACATCATTATTTGCTTTTATACGATCGGGATTCACACTTTTTGGAATGACGACGATCCCTCTTTGGACAAACCATCTAATAACAATTTGCGGTACTGTTTTATTGTATTTATTTGCTAATTCATTAAGCAACTCGTCTTCTAATACTTCTTTAATTAGCCAACTTTTTAAAGGAGCGTATCCTTCAAGCTGAATACCTTTTGACTGACAGTATTCAAATAGAAATTGATTTTGCAGATGAACATGTGTTTCCACTTGATTTACGGCTGGAACAATTTCACAAGTGTTTAAGATATTCTCAATATGATGAACATTGTAATTACTCACACCAATGGCTTTTGTTTTACCAGACTTATAAGCTTCTTCCAGTGCTTTATACGTTTCAGTAGCTAACTTGTAACCTTTAAACCAATGAATTAAGATAAGATCAACGTATTCTTGATTCAGTTTTTTTAATGAATCATCAACAGCCTTTTTTGTTTTTTCATAGCCTTGTTCCGTGTTCCAAATTTTTGTAGTTAAAAAAATCTCTTCTCTTGGAATATTCGAATCATTAATTGCTTTACCAACCATATCCTCGTTTCCATATATTGCCGCAGTATCAATATGTCTATATCCTGCTTTTAGTGCTGAAAGTACGGCATTATATGCTTCCTCTGGTTTGCTTTGCCATGTACCTAGCCCAACAATTGGCATCTTTGTACCATTATTCAATTTTACTTTTATCATATAAATCACCTCATTTTAATTATAACGAATTTCTTGTTATATCTACATAAATATACTTTTAATTATTGGTTATCTAATATTACTTGCTGCTTTGTATCCTGTGGACAAAGCTATTGTTATATTAAACCCACCAATAGGACCATGAAGATCCGTCACCTCACCAGCATAAAATAATCCTTCTATCTTTTTAGTTTCCATTGTTTTAGGATTCAATTCTTTTGCTAATATACCACCTTTATTAACATATGAATTTTCTTTATTTTGTACATGATCAATAGGCACTCTAAAATGAACGACAAAATCAATCAGTTTATTTATATCTTTATTGGCTATTTCATTTACCGGTTTGTTTTCAATTTCAAAATAATCCATAATAACTCTAGCAATTCTTTTTTGCATCACACTTTCAAGTATTTTCTTAATCGATTCTTTATTATTTCTTGCTTCATAGAAACGATTTCTTAGATCATCTTGTGACAACTCACATAAATTAAACACCAAATGACAATCCTTGATGAAATAAATATC
>JBFFKS010000051.1:0-8124 GCA_041555275.1 Xianfuyuplasma sp.
ATACCGAGCGGCTGTCCCATAATTATAAATCACAAGACCATAGATGAACATCCCAACGGAAAAATAGATAAAAAGAAAAGTAATAAACTTATCTTTTACTATTTTTTGCGCTTGATAGACCTTATATATTATATAAAAAACAACAAGGTTTTCTATAGACTGTACCAACTGCATTGGGCTTCTAACTTCCCAAAGCATTGGTTTTAATACCATATAAAAAGTACCAAAAATTCCAGTAACAATAAAGTCAAGGTAACTCACAATAGGTATGTAATTTTCTCTAATTCCACCATCTTCGGCATACATTGAACGCCTAATTGTGTTAATCTCATCAATGGCAAACATACTACCAAAAGCTATTAATGATATAGTTAGTACTATAACTCTTATAAGTGTTTTTTTATTTTTAATGTTACGTTTTTCTAAACTTTTATATATCAATATTGCAGCAATAAAAACCAGAAAGTTTTGAACTTTTATATACAATAGTGGTGTCGCAACTAATATAGACAACAACAACTGTTTCCTGTATAAAGTGTATATACTAAGAATCATAAACAGTAAGATCAACATGTCCCGAAGGCTTACAGCGGCATAGAGTGCCAAACTTGGAAAGAGCAAGTAAAACAACATGGCATTTCCAACTAAAAGGTTCTTTTTATACAAGAACATGAAGAGAAAAGAGTAGATAAGAAAATTAATAATACCAATAGAATAGACAGTACTCACCGAAAGTATAGGGGACAGAGCAAATAGGAGACTAGAAAACGCCACCTTAGAGGACTTTTCATACTGCTCATAATTCATAAAGTCTAATGAGTCTCGAATAGCCATTGTACTTTCAACATAACGAAGTTGATCTGGCATATAGGTAGCAGGAAATAAAAAGTCATTAGTCAGAAAGACAAGTAACAAATGAAAAAGTACAAACACATAATATTTCATTGGTATTTTGAGGACATAAAAACCGATAAAAACAACACATGCTGCATAAATAGCGTTAACTACATCCATAAATATCTTTATATATTAAATCTTTACACTGTATTATACTTTAATGAACCTCAACTGTTTAGATTAAGATACACTACTAATATAGTTCATTGATACCTAACACTTCAAAGTGCCTTTTTATGACATTTTCTGCCGAAAAAGGTTCGATAGCTTCCTTTAATAGATTTTCTGGAATTGGAGAGTCAAGAGCCTTTTCAATACCTTTCGCCATTGCTACTGGGTCATTTACTGGTACAAGGTAACCATACTTACCATACTGCAAAACTTCTCGAGGGCCTGTAGGACAATCTGTTGAAACAGGAGTACACCCACACATCATAGCCTCAACCAAAACATTCCCTAAGCTCTCAACGAGAGAAGAGTGAACAAAAAGATCAGCATGTGAGAAGAATTTTAGAGGGTTTTCAACATACCCTTCCAGCCTAACCACATCTGACAATTCAAGCTTATCGATTAAAAGTTCAAGCTCTGTTCGTTGGGGGCCATCTCCCAATATCAACAGCCGTACCCGCCTCTTGTGTGTCAGCTCTTTCATGGCGTAGATCAGATTCGTGTAATCCTTCCACGGTGCCAACCTCCCTGCTGCAATTAAGGTTGGACAATCATTCTGTAAAAACCAGTCATGCTCTATCGGCACTTCCATCTTCATGCGCGAATGTCTATCATCAATTATATTATAAACGCAAACGTGAGGTGGTGAGTCAAATACTTCCCTATATTCTTCAATCATACCAGTGGATACACAGGTTAATGCATCTGCTCGCCACATAACGGCGCGTGTAAGCTGCTTTAAAAACCAGCGTTTTGTAAACGGCACATTTGAATAGGTATCCAGTGGTGTTACACGAGAGGAGCAACTAATCTTCGCTTTTGAATCGGAAAGAATAGCAGCTAATAATACAACGTCGTTTAGGTGGTCTTCAGCAGAAAATACCACATCTGGTTTCATCGTCCGCAAGTATTTCCACAGAATAAACAACATTCCTCGAACGTGTCTCTTGTTAAGTACCATCACGTTTACGCCAGAAACTTCCGGAAGTTTATATTGAGGGTCTATATATCCTATTAACAAATCAACTTCGTGACCTCTGTCTGCAAGGGCTCTTGCAAACCTAAGCTGAGCTAATGGAACACCCGCAATTGCAAAAAGTGGCGTGACTACACATATCTTCATGTCCATCCCTTTCCAGAGAACAATTCGTCATACTCTCCATCTTCGAGCCTATTACGATCAAGAAACAGGAAATTGTTAATATATTTCTCTTTTGAGCTACCAAAATTCTCCAATGACTGACATTGAGAAAGGTCAAATTTAGCAAGAACTGTCAGACCGTCCATTCCCATAAAAAACCCCTGATAGCCAAAATCCAAGATACTCTCAAATACTTCATCTATCGGCCTGCCATGATGTCGTTGTTCAATTTCTATCAGTAATACAGGCCGTGATGATTGCAGGAGCTTGGCAGCCCCCTGAATAACATTATACTCATGTCCCTCAACATCAATCTTTATAAAACGCACATCTTCAAAGTGATAATTATCAAGGGTCTGTATAGGAACCAACTGGTCACGAGAACATTCAAACTCAGTACTCTCCATCGAAGCAGAAGCATCGTGCTCAACCCCATTATCATCGATAGGTATATGCAGGTTTGCAGAGCCTACACTATTTGAGAGACCCACCGAATGAATATTCACACCTCTCTTATTTACTGCCCATGCTTGTAAAACAGACAGACATATCGGATTTGGCTCAAATACTTCGACCTTGCAGCCAAGCTTCCAAAGCTTGTAGGCGTATATGCCTCGATTGCCCCCTACATCAATTACTAGATCGTTGTTTTTTACCAAATGTTGCAACAATATCATCTCCGGTTCTAGATCAGAACTAACTTGATTGTAATAATATTTCAGCGGTACTTGATACTGTGTAGGAATAAGATCACGAATAAAACTCTTTACTTCATTGTATATTTTTAACATTTACCTACCATCCATACGTATTACTTAGTTATGTACTATTTTTAACAAATAATCCACGGTATTTTTCCATGAAAAATTTTTCAAAAAGTCCGCATTGTTAATTTTTATCTCTTTATTTAAATATGCTGCTATTGACAATGCTAGTGAATAATTATCTTGTTCTATGTCTAATTTTAAACTATTGGAAGGAGCAATTTCCCCACAAGCCCCCAGGCTTGAAGTAATGATTTTTTTATTATGTTTCGCTGCTTCAACAATAGGCAAGCCAAATCCCTCATATTTTGATAAGAAAAATAATGATTCCATTTTTGAATACAATAAAGACAGTTCCTCATCAGAAACTTGGTCAAGCACTATGATGTTTTTTCTATCTTTGGCGTACTCTTCCAAATTAAAATCAAAATTTTTTTGACTTCCTGCAATTACAAAAATACCATTAAACAAGTTTTCTTCAATAAGAATAGTAAAAACATCAATCATCTGTTTGAGGTTTTTATGCTTTCGTCGTCCTCCAATGTAAAATAAATACTTCTCATCATTAATTATATTTGAAAAATTCTTTTCATCGACACTTTCACTCTCAAAGTCACTAAAACTATCTTCATAGAATACTTCTATTTTATTTTGAAATCGAGCACCAAAAAACCTAATTATATCTTTTTTAGTAGTTTTAGACACTGCTATACACTGTGTAGTCTTTTTAACCAGATTGATGTAAATCAATAATCTAAAGTATATTTTTTTTAAAAAAGCCAATCTTAATACATAAGAATCTAAAACCAATGGAAACAGGTCATGGATAACAAATATTGACTTCTTCTTAATAAAAATTGGAATGTCAAAATGAGGATAAAAGTACAGATCACAATCTGTACTGTTGACATACTTAGACACTGTAACATTATGTTTGAAACTAAATATTGGGGCATCAAGATAAATGAACTCAATATTCTCATTGCACATTTTTTTGATTTGTAGGAATAACGGGTTGTCTGCATAGTCATAATTACTATTTAAAACAATCTCTAATTTATAAAAACTTCCCTCTCTTATTAATTCTTTTAATACAGAAAAAGAGTATCTTGATAATCCTGAATGATAATCTTCAAAATGTCTTGCATCATAAATAATATACATTTTTATTCCTAATCAACTGTCATCAAATGCTACTTGTATAATTGAAGAGCGTCAACTATACACTGTCCAGATTCATCCCACGTTGGTAATATAGCTGCCAATTCACTTGCCTGTTCCGACAACTTCATACGCATTTCCTTGTCTGAAAGCAATGTAGAAATAGTTGAAACAAATTCATCTTCAGTTCTAGCTTCAAGTGCGTGTATCCCAAACTCCAAACCATTGACAGTTTCCATCACTTCTCGTGTAGCAACCAAAGGACATTTCGCAGCAATAGCATCTACAACTCTGTTTATAAGTCCGGTCCCTCTAAAGGTTGGAACAACTGCTACACTTGCTCGTTGATACAGATCAGCCATATTTTCTACAAATCCGCACAGCACAACACCATCCATAGGGATTCCCTCAGAAACAGTTGTTGATCCTGTTCCAGCGATGTATAGTTTCGACTCTGGATGTTGTGCAAATATCTTCGGCCACACCTTTTTTAAAAACCATTCACTTTCAGCGGCTCGAGGACCTGTTACTTGTGCAAAATATAAAACACTCCCATCACCACCGACATAATCAACTTCCTGTAGCGTAGTGTTTTTTCCATTAGGTGCAGCAACTATCAAAGGTTTTTTTGATGTACTTTTACCAATTATATTTTCCACTCTTTTTTTTTCTAATTCAGTTTGAACATGTATAAATTGAACGTCTTGAAAAAATAGTTTTTCATGAAGTCTTACAAGTGGAAATCTAATACCATGAGAGAGGGTTTCCTTAGTAAATTTTCTTTTTCCCTTTAGAACCTCTAGAAATGTATATCCATAAATCACACTCGATGCTTCACTGATACTGACAGCCACCTTACTAAAGTTCAAATACCCAAGTTTTTTTGCGAATTGAACAAACCCTATAGACCTTTCATCTCCACACCAAACCCAATCATAATTATTAGCATCAATTTTTTCTAAAGATTCTTCATCAATTCCTCTGTTGAAAAAAGTTGGTGCAACTAAAGTCAACTCTTCCCATACCTTTTTCTTGCCACTTATTTGATTCTCAGGAACAACAAACACACTAATGTCACTGTTTATTTTTTTTGCCTCGAGTTTCTGCTGCTCAAACTCCTCACCAAATGGCATGATAAGCAAATCTACATCAAAATACTTTCTAAAATAATCTAGATAATAGGTATTAACGAGTTCAACACCTTGTTTTGGAGGTGTATTGAATGAACTGACAATAAATAGTAGTTTCTTGCTTTTTTCCAACTTTTATTCTTTTTCATGAGGAAGATAAATACAATCATGTTCTATAGCGTGTGGGAATCGTGATTCACCCAAAGAATAAAGTCCACTTACATCAAAACCATTCTGTCGAAAAACTTCCAAAGACTCTCCAAATGTAGGTGCACCTTGATATAAGGGCATAAAAGAAACTTCTGTTTGTATACCTTTTATATCTTCAACTATATTTGTACATCCTTTAAACACAATCAAATCAAATCCTTGGGTATCAATCTTTAAAAAAACATTTTTTATATTGTATTTTTCTTTATAGTCTTTAAATAAAACATCTAATCTTTTTACAGGTACTTTAATCACCTTTTTAACCTTGTTACTTTCGCTAAACACATCTGTAGCTGAATCGTCAGGCTTTAGAAACGAATTAAAAACACTTCCTTCCATGATATTAAATTCCAATTCAGATTCTTCTTCACCTAATGCATATTGTTCAACAACCCATAAAAGGTCTTTTTGGCTATTTTCATAGATTATTTGATAGTTCTCTGGATCTGGTTCAAAAGAAATAACTAATCCCTTGTATTTTATATCGTTTCTTAGAAAATTGTAATACTGTCCAGAGTTTGCTCCAACATCTATAATACAATCTATTTTATACTCATCAATAATACGTTGCATACGTTTGACAAGCATAAAGTCATGCGATCTCCATTTTGGTATAACATATACACCTAATCTACTGGTTATCCTATTTAATCCAGAGGATATTATTTCTATCGCTTTTTTCAATATTTTTTTCATAATTACACCTTATTTAGCGTACGTTGTTTCTTTGCAAAAAATAAATACAATTTTACTGTAACTTTTTTTACTAACAATGGTAAGAAATCCCAATATGCTAATATTGATAAAAGCTTATCACCAACATGTCCTTCAAACAACTTTTCACACTGTTTAAATGAATATGTCCATCCCCAAATACCTAATACCCTCTCTATATTATAATTCTTTAAATAAAAGAGGACCTTCTCTTTTCTACCTACATCTATTGAAGACGACACATCTTCTATTCGTTCGTTTAATGATAAAAAAGGAAAATCAATCTCATCTAAAGCAGATGCACTTAAACTGCCTTCAGCATTAACCCTATAAACTGACAATACACTTTTTATATACCCCATTGTAGGGAACAAGCATGCCATTTTCAACCACACTTCTCTATCTTCAGACCTTCTAACAGATTCATTAAATAACAAGCGTGTATCATTGAAAACACTTCTTTTTATTACTGCTGTACTAGAATTAATTGAAATTTCATCAATAATAGCATCTAAAGCATTCTTGATCACACCTTCTTTGGCGTACAGAAACTGCTCTTCGCGTTTTCCACCTTCAGCTCTATAACCAGAACAAGACCAAACTATATCTGGATTTTCTACAGCAAAAATATAATGTTCTTGTAATTTCTCTGGCATCCATAGATCATCTGCGTCAAGAAATGCAATATACTTGCCATTAGCCTCTTTTATTCCACGATTTCTAGCTTTTGAAGGGCCTGCATTTTCCTGACCAACTAAACGAATCCTATGGTCTTTTATAGCTTCAACGATTTTATAACTTTTGTCTGTTGACCCATCATCTACAACTATAATCTCAAAGTTATCAAATGTTTGGTTTAAAACACTTTCCAGGGTTTTAGTAATGTATCTCTCTTTGTTGTAAAGTGGGATCACTACACTGAAAAAAGACTTTTGACTCATAACGTACTTCTTTTCATACATACTTGATATCTACTGACATATAGTATGGCATTACTAAGTTGTGCCAATATTAAAAAGAGAAAAAAGTAATCATAATTCAGTGCATATACTTTAAAGATTATAAATCCTAATCCTATAAAAAGAAAAAATACAAAATTTACAAAAAGAACATAATTAAACATTTTAAATAAGTTAAGTACGGTCAAGAAAGGTCCTTCAACTGTTACAATTAAAAAGTATGCAGTCATATATATAAAAATATATTGTATTGTATCGATCTCATCAGAGGAAAATTTACCAGCAAAAAATAAATATAATACCTGAGGCAAAAGGAAGAAGACTAATATTGATGACAACATGTACAATACTATTGTTTTAAATAAAATTTTTTTTACATTTGGAGCTATATTTGTATAATCTTTTTTTGCAACAATATGCGAAATATTAGTTACAAATATATTTACAATTGGAGCATTAACAACCTGAAGAATCACGCCTACAAACTTATTTGCATAACTGAAAAGAGAGTATAAACCACTTCCATAGCTTGTTAAAACTGTCGCAATTAAAATATCTTTTGAACTATACAAAAGCCCACCAATGTTGATTTTGAAAGAGTTTTTATATATTTTTCTTATTGTTTTTTCTCTAAATGAAGCAACTTTAAACTTTATACTCAACCGAAAATATATTAAATATAGTTGCACTAAAAAAGCTATGCTAGACGCAATAAGGGTAGAATAAGCGAGAATTATAATATCATCATGTAAAAAAAATATAACAATTAATATATTACTTACAATTACTATAAAATCAACTAGGTAACTTGAAAAATAGTAGTGTTCAAGATTTAAGATAGTCTTATTAAAGTTAATAAGGTTCTGCAACAATAAATAGAATATAAACACGTCCAAAAAATACTTTTGTTCTAAAGATAATACATTGAAGTTATTTGTAATAAAAAAATACATTCCAATTATAAGTAATGAAAGAACAAC
>JBFFKS010000052.1:0-7962 GCA_041555275.1 Xianfuyuplasma sp.
AGAGATGCATAAAATGTCATCCTCATACTTTACATTAATATCTTTTTTCTCAATTCCTGGTAAACTGGCATCAACAATGTACGAATCTTTCAAATCTCGAACATCTACTTTGAAGCTGTAACTAGTTTTGACTGGTTTAAAAAAGTCATCAAACAAATCAAAAACATCTTTACTTAAATCACTACTTCCTCGATATGGTGCTACTCTAAACATATTTTATCCTCCTTTGATTGTTTTGTTGGCACTCGTCAACGTTGAGTGCTAGCATATATATTTTATACCAATTTAAAAAATTTGTCAAGACTGATGAATAAAATTTTTTTTGTGTTATAATAGTACTAATTCGGAGGTGGTATGTTATGGTATTTTTAAGAACTTTCTTTGGGCATGATCTTGATTTTGATAAGGCTGCTACAATGTTTAGCATCCATAATTTAATATATGTTGTTTTAGCTGTTTTAACCATTATTGTAGTCTTAAGGATATCAAATAGAATAAAGAGTTCTGACAAAGAACGCTATTTGAAACGATACTGGATTGGATTATTAGTTATTTTAGAGATTTTGTATCACCTTCATAATTGGACCTATCCAAGATTTAGTATCCCATTACATATTTGTAGTTTTGCAGTAATGATAAATATATATTTATTATTTACCGATAGTAAAAAAGTATTCAACTATGCATTCTTCTTTGGAATACTAGGTGGGCTTATGGCATTATCATTCCCAAATAGTTGGGGATACACATACCTTAACTTTAGATATTATCACTTTGTTATTTTACATTGTACTATAATCGCAGTACCGGTTTATTATTATAAAGCCTATGGGTACCGCGTAGACTATAAAACACTAATTGATGTTTTCAAACACACATTGATCTTAGGTATTATTGTATTTTTAGCAAATGGTATATTCCTCTATTACGGAATCGACTCAAACTACTGGTTCTTAAATTATATTCCTGCCAATGTTGATGGATTCTTCACTAGTTACCCTGTCTACGTTATAACGTTTATCTCATTAGTATTTCTTACAATGAATATATTATTTGTTGTTAGCAACTTCGCTGAAGTTAAAGAAAACCTATTACATAAAATTAAAAAAGACATTTCAAATTAAGTTGAAATGTCTTTTGTTTTGTACTTTGTTTGCGATATATTGCTTTTACCCCTATACTTACATCTATAAAGAGGTGATAGAATGAAAAAAATCGGAATAATTATTGGTAGCGTACGAGATAATCGAGTTGGTGCAACAATTGGTGAATGGGTTTTACAAAAATCTCAAAACCATTCAAATGAATATGAAATTATAGATTTAAAGGATATAGACTTTCCTCATTACAACGAACCATTTAGTCCTAGTAGTGGTAAAGAATATAAATATGAGTCTACAAGAAATTGGAGCAACATTGTTCAAAAATATGATGGATATATTTTTGTATCTCCAGAATATAATGGGTTCTTCCCAGGTAAAGTAAAAGATGCAATAGACTACTTATATAATGAATGGGTAAACAAAAGTTATATTATTGTAGGATATGGTGGACGTGGTGGACTTTGGGCAAGTGAAAAACTTAGTGAACTACTAAATAGATTTGATATGGTTAACGCTGGAATCCTTGGGGTAAAGAAACCTTGGGAATCAATTGATGTTGATGGAAATATTAATGAAGATTATGTTGAAGGTAATATAGAAGAATTTTTCAATAAATTATAAAAGCACGTGAAAACGTGCTTTTTTTATGCCCAAAAAAGGAAAGAACCGGCTCTCGCCGGTTCTTAAGGAAGGGGATGTGTGAATATCTTAAATATTCACCATGCTATGTAAGGGATAAGTGTAGCATTTCTGCTACATCTATATTATATACCCTTTGGATTGTTTTTTCAAATTATTATGCTTATAATTTTTTAATTATTTTCTAATAATAGAAATCATCATTGTAATCTGGGGCTCCAGTGTTACCCATCATGTAATATAACCATAGTTTCGTTAAGTTGAAGTTTGCGTCATCTACCATATCTACTAGAGCTTGATAATCTCCAGCATCTGGAACTTCACCATCAACGAATATTGATGATAATGCAACCCATGTTAACGGTGCGTCAAATACTTTTGTTCCATCTAACCAATAGAATTGAATTTCAAAATCCATTGATGGAGGAAGTACAGTATAAGTTAATTCAGAGTAAGATAAATTTCTATCCAGTGCCATTGTGAATTGTAGGAAATCTCCTTCCCAATTTGAAATTGGAATTTGGATTCCATTATCAGCTGCTAGCATATTTGGATTATCTTCATAATACCAAGATAATTCTCGTAATACATCATATGCTGATTGTACCAATGTAAATTTAGCAAAATCAATTAAGATGTCATTTACACTATCCGCAGTCGTAGGAGGAGTAATAACTGCTCCTGATTCCATTGTAATTGTAAATGTTGCATTTGTTACACCTGTCCATAGATCATCATTTTCATTATATACATAGTCCACTGGTAAATTATCAATATTTATTTGAATGATTGAATCTATTAATTCTGTCGCGTTAAATGTGATTGAATAATTATCTAAGTCGGTAGGATCAAATTGAATATCAATCATAAATGGATCTAGTAATGCTAAGTTTGCTAAGATTTCATCGTATCCTTCCATTACTTCACATGTTTCTCCAACAGGACAATTGATAGGATCCATATAAGGCATATCTAATGCTTGAATACCATATAAGAACCAATATACATCATCAACCAATGATTCAATTAAAGCATCGTAATTTTGCATGCTCATTCTAGTAATCAATTCGAAGTCTTCGGTTGGGATTAATTCCATTGCCATCATTTCGTTATCCATATAGAAATCTAAAGTCATATAAGGTGCCATCATAGGTTCCATATTTGTAAAGATATACTCAATATCATCAATGATGTACATATACGCTTCTAATTCTAATACACCAGCACGGAAAGGTTCTAGGTATAATGCCAAGTTAGGATGTGTTACACCTAATCCTGTAATATATAGATCGAATGCTGTTTGTCCTTCGTAAACTGCTGTTGCAAATGCATCTACATCAAATGTTTCTAATTCTACATATAATGCATCAAAGTCGATAAGAACGATATTTGCAAGGAACGTATTTGTTTCAAATACAGGTTCTCCTTCAAAGTTTGCTAACACATGAGCGTTTGTGAATAATGTTTGTACAACATATTCTTCTACTTCATCATTTTCAATTGCTGTGATGAATCCTTCAATGATTGGATATACATAAGCATCAACGATTATTTCAATATCTGCAGGAGATAGATAATCAGCTACAAATACTTGGATACCATAAAGTTCTAAATCCGCAATCATTTGTGTAGAATTAAATCCATAACCATCAAGAACTGATGCATGACTTGTTAAGAAATTAAGTAAGTCTTGTTCTTGATATAATATATCTTCAAGTCTCCATAGAATTTCATAAGCCCATTCATATTGTTCTGCAATCTCTAACATATATTCTCTTTGGTATTCATCAATGTAATAATTGAACCAGTCCATTGCACCATACATATTAATTTCATCAATGATGTCTTGAATTGGCATACCAAATTCAGTTTCTAACATTCCGCCATTTTCTTGGACGAATAATATTAGTTGATCTTGTAAGTGACTCATATCATGACAGTAATTCCATTCTCCATAACACCAAGAATATTGTTCTGCATTATTGTAAAGATGTCTTAGGTTATAGATTATCCATCCGTAAGGTTCATTATTTTGTTCATTCATTTGTGCAACTTGTTCTAAATCATTCATTTGTTGTTCTGTTAACATATTGAACCATTCAATTGGTCCATACATTTCAACATCATTTATCCATGTATTTACATCATATGGATAATTTGCTTCAATGTAATTTTGATTCATTTCTAAGAATCTCGTAGTTTCGTAATGCATTTGATCTACATCATGCATTTCACGAGCTCTACCAAACCACCAGAAGTATTCTTCTTGATTTTCGAATACTCGTTCCATATTATCAACAACGTAGCGTCCTTCATGTTGATCTCCATCGAAGTATGAAATTTCATTTAATACTTGACGCATGAAATCATCAGTATGATACAAGTACCATTCAACACCACCATACATTTCGATATCCGCAATCATTTGAATACCATCCAAACCATATACATCGTTTAGGAATGTTGTATGATTTGATATTAAGTTAATTAAGTTGTAGGTAATCCAATTGTTATCAACAAAGTCATCCCAACTTCTGAAATAATTTTGGAATTCCCAAGGATTTTCATAAATACGATGTAATAACCAAACTTGATCTCTAACGTATTCATTTCCAGGTTGTTCCACAAGGTTTAATAACATTTGTCTTGCAGGATCATCTAGTTTGGTATACCATTCAATAATTCCTTCAGCGTTAATGTCGTTTTCAAATTGAATTGGATCATAACCTGCAGTTGTAATTTCACTTTGATTATTAACCACAAATTGTCTAACATCTTCTTGTAACCAATATAGGTCTATTTCTTCTTCATAGCGTACATAGAACCATCTGAAGTGTTGTCCTTCTTCGTTCATTCTTCTCAACTCACGGACAACCCAACTATTGTTGTGATGATCAATTGCCCAGTGAATAGTTCCAAATTCGTTATCTGTTAATGTTCTATAGTATTCCACTGCTCCGTTTGCTTGGATAAATGCAATCACATCAGCCAATACAAATGGATCACTTTCTTCAGGCCAATTATCGATTAAGAATTGTTCATAGTTTGATAAAATAGCTATTAAGTCTTCATCAAGATACTCAGGATTAACATCCCTTAATAAGTTGTTATAAATTGCTTCTTCTAGTAGCGGTTTTAGAACAATTTCAACAAAGCTATCAACTTCAGCTTCTGTTAAACTTTCTAAGAATGCTACGGTTCCATCTAAAGGATCAACAGGTAAATTCACTACCATTTCATCCAATATTGAATCATAAGTAGCAGTATTTAAAACATCAATTTTAGAAACATCAAATCCATCTGCTGCTAATTCAGTTGTATATTGTCCTAACAAATCATATAGTCTCCATGCAAGATACATATGGTCTAGATGTAGAACAATATTTTCAACTTGAATACCTTGTAATAATAACTCTGCATTTGCCAAATCTTCAGCAATTAGATAATCAATAAACAATGCAATATCTACACCGTATTGATTTAATTCAAATCCAATTTGCATTTCCAATTCAGCTTGTACTTGATCAAAGAAATCTTCACCCATTTCATTAAAGAATAGGGTAACTAGCATTTCTTTTAGTACTTCAAGTTGAATTACATTTGCCAAAGAATCATCAAATTCAAATACAGCCCACGCGTTGGTAAATCCAACTGTTTCAAGTGTGGTTAGTATTTGAGGATTGTTTTCCGCAAATGCATTAAAAATCATTGTAGGTTGAAGATAGATATGTACACCAGTCGGTACTTCAATCAAGTAAACAGAAAACTCGACTACAAATTCTCCATCCATATCAAGATAAATATCTCTTTGAATCATTGTTCCAACTGTTTCATTATAAATATACATATCGGTAATTGACGCATCAATCATATGAGTTTCGTCAATATCTTCTGTCACTTCGAAGTTAAGTTCTTGTGTTAAAGTAAACGCATTGCTAAAGTCCATTAAAGCTAAAGCAACACCAATATGAGTAGTTTCTCCAGTATTCCAATTATCGATGATAGCATCTACAGCTTTTTCTTCTGGTGTTCTTAAATCGCACTCAGGATCATCTGGAGTTACTGTACAATCCACTTCACATGCAGGATCGTTTGGCGTAACTGTACAATCCACTTCACATGCAGGATCGTTTGGTGTAACCGTACAATCTACTTCACATGCAGGATCATTCGGGGTTACCGTACAATCTACTTCACATGCAGGATCGTTTGGGGTTACCGTACAATCTACCTGACAAGCTGGATCGTTTGGAGTTACCGTACAATCTACTTCACATGCTGGATCGTTTGGTGTAACTGTACAATCTACTTCACATGCAGGATCGTTTGGTGTAACCGTACAATCTACTTCTTGCTCACAACTAGGATCGTCAGGATTAATTAGACAGTCCACTATTTGTTGACATGAAGGATCATTAGGAGTTTCTAAACAATCTACTTCATCTCCTCCACCACCAAATAAATCACACGCAGAAAGTGTTAGCACCATAATTGATACAAGTAAAAAAGCAATAAGCTTCTTCATATTACAAAACACCTCTTTCTTTATTTTCTTTACACACCTCAATTATATACCTAACTTATGAATATTTTGTGAAAAATCTTTAAAAAAGAGACATTTGTGTCATATATATGAGAATTAATTCATATATTATATATATGGTAATTGCGCTTCTTTATTAAAGTTAAATTGGTTATTCGAACAATTCTTGTTATAATATTTATGAGGTGTTTACAATGAAGTTACTCGTAAAAGACCAACTGCGTAAAATCAGACAAAACATTTTTAATTTTATTAGTCTTTCTATCCTGGTAATTATTATCGCAATGACATTCACAGCTGTTAAATCATCTGTGAGAAGATTGGATGAAAATTACGATTCATATTTAATGGAACAGAATATTGAGGACTTTTATTTTTCTATGGGTAAAGTAGACATCAATTATTTAGGCGGAACTGCAATTGAAACACTTTGTGAAGAACTAGATTTGATGCTGTATTGTGGTTATACATTTGCTTTCATTGATCACGAGGACTATCCTTATTATTTGAATAGGTTAAATATAAAGATTAATGAACGAATTGATGAAAGACCAGATTTATACACAAGTATCATAGATGGATATGTCGATCAGTTTATCGATAAGTACGATTATGAGGCTGAAAAAAATGGTGTTACTACTGTTTTAGAGGATGACTATATATATAAATTTATGACTATCAATGAACATATTAACGTTCCATATGTTGTTGAAGGAAGAATGCCAATTGAAGATTTTGAAATATCGATATTCCCTGAATTTGCTGAACTTAATAATATTGAAATTGGTGATACATTAATCGTTAGAGATAAAGAGTACCTCGTTACAGGATTTCATTATCAACCTGAATTCGCTTTCCCGATTTTTAATTTAAGTAAAATTAGTTTTGATCCTGAAATTCAAACAATTATTTTATGTAATCAAAACACAATTGAGGATTTAGATCAATACGTCTTTTATAAATATTTAGTTCGAGGAGATCTCACAAAAGTCTTTGGTGATTTTGGATACGATACATTTCAAACAATTGATAGATCCGTACTTGGAAAAAATATGCAGTTGGTTTATATTTTAATGCCTCGTGATATTAACTTTAGAATCATAACTTTACCAACAGAAGTAACAAATGCCAATGCGTTTATTAATATCTTTTTACCACTTTTTATAGGCTTTGTTACCATTCTATTGGTTGTCTTTATGCGAAGGTACATTGATAAAAATAGAAAAGATATATTTACCTTACACGCCTTAGGGTATACCAATAATGAAATAACCATCAGTTTAATGATATACCCATTACTAATATCTCTTACAAGTATCATCGGTTACTTACTTGGTTTATTTTTAAGCAAAGAGCTTTTTGATATATATTCTGCGAGATACTTGTTCCCAAAAGCAGACTTTACTCTTTATAAAGATATATTACTGTATGCAATCTTTACACCTATCCTCTCTATTGGTGTGATCAATTATTTATTCATTCTCTTCACCCTAAATAAAAAAGAAAAAACCATTAAGAAGTTTAAATTTAGAATATTCAAATTCACCCCTGTTAAAACAATCATTACATCCTTTTTACTATTCCTTACAATAAGTATCATGATTACATTTGGTCTAAATGGTAATACCATGTTTAGTGCTTTTATTGAAGAAACCAAATTAGGTAACAACTATGCAG